>CALZMB010000077.1 GCA_945788485.1 uncultured bacterium
GGCGATGCTGAAGCGGTATATCTTGTATTGTGCATCGGTTGTGGCAGTGGCCTCGATGTCGCGCTGTTTCAAGCCCGACAGCTTCTCCATCGTCTGCATGAGAATATGGCGCAGGGCTGAGGGCGAGAGCTGCAGGCTGCAGTTGTACTGTGCCTGTGCGGAGAGCATGGTGTAGAGCGTACGGTAGTAGGTCGCCAAGTCGTTGATGTCCTCGTAGTCTTCATGGTTCAGAAGCTGGAGTATGCGCGAGGGATAGTACATCGTCTCGTGCTTCAGTGTGGAGAAGGAGTTGGAGATGACATTGTTTGTGACATGGAGACGGTCGTGTTCGAAGTTGAGATGGTCGCGCTGTTGTGTGAGCAGGCGTTTTGTCTGCTCATGCTCAGCTGTCTCCTGCTTCATCTTTGCCAGTGTCGCCGAGACATCGAGGATGACAAAGCGGTAGTAGGCGAAATAATAGATTGGTATGAGCGAGAGGACGAGGATGATGAGAATGACAATGGCGATATAGTTGTCATATTCGGCTTTCTCCATGTCGCTGCAGTATTTTGCGAGTGTGTTGTCGGCAGAATATTCTTTGAAGAGTTGTGAATATGCGCTGTTGTTGTAGGCATAGAGGTCCCATTGGTGTAGTGCGAGAGCAGCTACCGCCACTTCGTTGCGCAGGGAGAGGATGGTTTTGTAGGGAGCCTGTATGGTGTCTCTTATCCACACCACCTCGGCAGGGACGGCGGCGAAGGTGTCGTAGAGTTGCAGCGTGTCGTGGGCGGATGTGAGTATGTCACTATAGTGGAGGTTGATCTGGTGGAGGCAGTGGCGGGCGTAGGTGATGGCATCGGCATAGCGTGCCTGAAGGTTGCAGTTGTAGATGCTGTCGGAGAGGGCTTCGACGTATGCGAGCGAATGTATGGCGGGCACGGCAGCGAAGCTGTCGGGCGAGACAGCCACGACATCGGTGTTTTGTGACGGCTGGAAGTTGATGATGTCTGTCGGACGTGACGTTTCATGTGCCTTTGACGCGGAGACAGTCTGTTTCGGCGCGTTTGGCTGGGCAGCGCACGCCATCGTGGCGGACAGCGTGAGCGTGATGGCGAGGAGGAGTGTGCGGCGTATTCCGCGCGGCAAGCGGAAGAAGAAGCGCGCGCCCTTGCCCTCTTCGCTCTCCACCCCGATAGCGGCGCGTGAGAAGAGTGAGTTTGTCTTCTTGTATTTCTCGATGATGCCCTTGCAGTTGAGCAGTCCGAAGCCGTGGCTGTTGGAGACGACGAGAGACGCCCGCGCTTGCTGCGCAGAGGCAGATGCTGTATGCAGCTGCTCGTCGGTGACGGGTTTCGCCTCGAAGAGACGGGCCTTCTCGTCGTCAGAGATACCTTTGCCCGTATCGGCGACGCTTATCTCTACCATCTCGTCGTCGAGGGACGTGGCAAAGACGGTGATTGTCCCGTTCACTGGGGTGAATTTCCTTGCGTTGTCGCACAAGGTGTTGAGCATAAAGAGCGTGAGTGTCTTGTCTGCCTTCACGGTCTCGTCGGTAGAGGCTACAACAAGGGTCTGTTGCTGACGTGTGTAGTTGCCCGAGCCTGCAGCGATGATGTCGAAGAGTTGCTGAAGGGGGAAAGACTGTATGTGCAGTGCGAGTTCGCCTTGTTTCAGCTGTATCCAGCGTGTGAGGAAATCGTTCTGTGCATTGATGTCTTGCAGGAGTTCGTTGATGTATTGCTTCCGGTCGCTGCGTTGCATGTCAGTCTCTGCGCGTTGCGAGAGGCATCGTATCTCGTGCAGGAGACGGTCGATGAGAGGCGAGATGGAATTGATGAGGTGCATCTTCGCCCTCTGCTCGACATAGAACTGCTGCTGCCGCGAGATTTGCATCCGTTTGACGGAGCAGTCTTCTTGCAGCTCTTCTATCTCGTCGTCGAGCTTCTCGACAAACTGCCGGTGGGCATCCTGCATACGGCTGAGCGTGGAATGTGGGGTCTCTTTGCCTGACGACAACAGTTTTCTTCTTCTCCATACAAGATAGATGAGGAGGAACAGGAGGAGGAAAATGAATGATATGATGATGTAGATGAGATGGCGCAGACGTGTGGTCTGCTGGTCGAGCTGTTCGGCGCGTGCTTCGAGCTGCCTGTCCTGTCGTGTGTTATCGTAGAGGTCGAGATATAGGTTGCGGTAGTAGTCGCTCTCTGATTTGTTGTCCAAGGCAGAGAAGGCGATAGAGAACTGCTCGTAGAGCGATGCCATCAATGCGGGGGCTTTGACGAGTGATGTATCTACCTTGAGGGCCTGTTGCAGGGCATAGACTGCTCCGGGATAGTCGTTGAGGTCACGATAGCAGATTGAGAGCGTGCGCCAGGTGGCTGCCTGCTGGTAGATGTCGCCATATTCGGAGAAGAGGGCGAGGGCACGCTCAGTGAGATTGCCGGCGACAAGGCTGTCGGCGACATTCTCGGCATTGACGAGTTGGGATGTGAAATTGTTTTCGCGGATATATTGTCCGCCGTCGCTTAAGATGTGTTCGGCAATGGCCTGCATGGCATTTGCCTGCCAATAGACGAGACATTGCTCAGCTGCAAGGGTGTAGCATTGCATGAGGCAGTCGTATTCGGTATGCAGAATCTGTTGTTTCGTCCCGTTCGTGAGCACGCCGCCCGCACCGATATTGTAGAGATAGGCGACATAAAGGGCTGTGTCTTGTTTCGACACTGCCATGCTGTCTAAGGCATAGAGATGGTTGACGGCTTCGTCGGTCTTTCCGACATAATATTCATACACCGAGGAGACAAGGTTCATCTCAGCCTCGGCATAGATGATGCGGCGTGTCTGGCGCGGCGTGTAGTGGTTCTCTTCTTTCAGTCGTGAGAGTTCGTTCTGCGCCTCCTTGCGGTATTCGTAGAACGCTTTGTTGAGCGACAGGCGCTGGCAGAGCTGCATCTGTTGTATGTCAGAGATGGCAAGCTCTATGTAGTTGTCTGTGATGTCGTGTATTTCATGGAGTATGGAATCCGCCTTCGCGTATTGCATCTTCCGTATGTAGAAGAAAGCGAGGTTGTTCAGAGCTTCAGCATGAGCGTCGTCAGAGATGGACGGCAGGCTGAGGACGCTGTCGGCATAGACTTTCACGCTGTCAAGCGACCGGTAGTGATAGGAATAAGCGATGTCGTTCAGCTCGTCAGCGGGGCGACGGTCGTCCCCCGCGCAAGCCGAACAAATAAAAAAAAGGCTCCACAGGCACAATATGCCTATGAAGCCTTTAGAGATGATGTTATTTACGAGCCTCTGCACAATATCCGAGAGCCTCTTTGCATTTGTCTGTGATATACTGCCAGTCTTCTGCCTTCACCTTGTCGCTCGGGAAGAGCTTTGAGCCCATGCCGACACAGAAGACACCTGCCTTGAACCATTTCTCAAGGTTTTCTTTCTCTGGAGCTACACCGCCGGTGACCATAATCTTCGACCATGGCATCGGAGCCATAAGGCCTTTGATGAGATTTGGACCAACGACATCGCCAGGGAAGACCTTCGTGAAATCGCAGCCCACCTCTTGCGCCTTGCCTATTTCAGACGGTGTGAGGCATCCGGGACAGTATGTCACGCAACGGCGGTTGCAGACAACGGCGATATCAGGATTGAAGAGCGGGCCTACGACGAAGTTTGCGCCGAGCTGGATATACATTGCCGCTGTAGGAGCGTCAACAACGCTACCGATGCCGAGAGCGAGTTCCGGACATTCTGTTGCGACATATTTTGAGAGTTCTGCAAACACCTCCTGCGCGAAATCGCCGCGGTTGGTGAACTCGAAAGCGCGTACGCCGCCGTCATAGCAAGCCTTCACTACTTTCTTCGCAACCTCTGCGTCTTTGTGATAGAAGACGGGCACCATTGGTGCAGATGCAATCTTCTGCATCACAGTGAATTTATCGAATTTTGCCATAAGTATATGTTACACTATTTTTTTTTATAAGTCTGAGCAATAGTAATTATCTCTGTACACGGCCGTTGGCATTGCCGCCTGCAAGAGATTCAACCTCAGCGACGCTGACAAGGTTGTAGTCGCCGTTGATGGTGTGCTTGAGAGCCGAAGCAGCGACAGCGAACTCCAACGCCTCGCCCTGTGTCTCTTTTGTCAGCAAGCCGTGAATCAGACCGCCGGAGAACGAGTCACCGCCGCCGACACGGTCGATGATAGGATTGATCTCATAACGCTTTGACTGATAGAATTCCTTGCCGTCGTAGATGAGAGCCTTCCATCCGTTGAACGTAGCTGAGAATGATTCTCTCAGTGTAGAAACGACATACTTGAAGCCGAACTGCTCTTTCATCTGCTTGAAGATGCCCTCGTATCCTGCAGCGTTTGTCTCGCCGCCCTCTACGTCAGCATCAGGCTTGAAGCCGAGACAAAGCTCTGCGTCTTCCTCGTTGCCGATACATACGTCAACATATTCCATCAACGGACGCATGATAGAGATAGCCTTCTCTGAAGTCCACAGCTTCTTGCGGAAATTGAGATCGACAGATACTGTCACTCCGTGACGCTTGGCAGCCTGGCAAGCCAGTTTGGTCAGCTCTGCAGCCTTGTCAGAGATGGCAGGTGTGATGCCTGACCAGTGGAACCAGTCAGCTCCTTCCATGATAGCGTCAAAGTCGAAATCCTCCGGATTAGCTTCTGCTATCGCTGAGTTAGCACGGTCATAAATCACTTTTGACGGACGCATCGACGCACCTGTCTCACAATAGTAGAGACCCACTCTGTCACCGCCGCGCGCGATGAACTTTGTGTTCACGCCATAGCGACGCAACGAGTTGACTGCTATCTGTCCTATTTCATGTGCAGGAAGCTTTGTCACGAGATAAGCGTCGTGACCGTAGTTAGCGCAGCTGATAGCCACGTTTGCCTCACCGCCACCGGGAATGATGCGGAAAATGTCTGTCTGGATGAAACGGTCGTTACCATTTGGACTCAAGCGAAGCATAATCTCGCCGAGTGTTACAACTTTTGCCATAGTTTGATGATTTAAGTTAGAAATATATAATGTGTATTATTAACAAAGAATCGTTTTCATGCACCAAAATTACACATAATTTCGCAAACAGAGAAAGAAAAAAAGAAAAAATTACTTTTTTTAATAAAAAAAACATACACACCTTTCATACAATTCAACTTTTATTAGTATTTTTGCATTCCAAATAGCATGCACTGCTTTTTCATGACAAGACAATCAAGATGACAAAAAAAATCACTATCAAGGATATCGCAGAACAAGCCGGCGTTTCGGTCGGAACGGTTGACCGGGTCTTGCACAAACGTCCCAATGTCTCGGAATCTGCCTTGGCGAAAGTGAACAAGGTGTTAGAAGCAATCAACTATCAGCCTAACATGTATGCCTCTGCCCTCGCCGCCAACAAGAAATGCAATTTCATCGTACTCATGCCGAAACAGGAATCAGAGGCCTACTGGCAGGAGGTGGAAGAGGGCGTGCGGCGAGCCGTATATCACAGAAGAGACTTCAAACTGAACGCACAGTCGGTGTACTATAACCGCTTCGACACAAAATCGTTTGAAGAAGCCAGCAAAATATGTCTCGAGACAAAGCCTGACGGAATGGTGGTGGTGCCTTCTACACTTGAGTACACGCGACGGCTCACGGATGTGCTGCACGAGAGAAACATACCGTTCATACTGCTCGATTCGTACATGCCTGACCTGAAACCGCTGGCGTTCTACGGGCAAGACTCGTTCCAGTCGGGATATTTCGCAGCACGCATGCTTATGCTCATCGCATCGAAAGAAACAGAAATCATGCTGATGAAGCAGACGAAGAACGGGAGAGTGGCATCGAAACAGCAGGCTAACAGAGAAGTTGGATTCAGGCACTATATGCGCGACCATTTCCCGCAAGTGAAAATAGTGGAGCTGGACCTCACGCTTGACAACCCGCACATCAACTTCAACTCGCTGCTCGAAGACTTCTTCACCACACACCCGAAGATTCACCATTGCATCACATTCTCGTCGAAAGCCCATATCGTGGGAGAATTCCTGCTGCGCACAAACAGGCGGAGCATACAGATTATGGGATATGACATGGTGGGGAAGAACGTCGAATGTATAAAGCAAGGCAGCATCTCGTTCCTCATCGCGCAGCACGGATATATGCAGGGATATAACTGTATCGACGCACTCTTCAGGGCTATAGTGCTGAAGAACGAGATAAACCCCGTCAACTATATGCCAATAGAGCTGCTGACACAAGAGAACGTTGATTTCTACCAGAGAACGCAAGTGTAGGCTTCAGACGGGAAACAAAATCAAAAACAAAAACAAGAAAGGGGACTTGGACGATGACAAAAGCAAGGGCATGACACGCCATGCGCGCCAGAAATACATGCTGAGGTGACGGCCGCTTATATACCGTCAATATCAAAACAGGCTTAACGTCATCCACGCCATCACCCCACACTGTCTCTGTCAAACTAAACAATACTAACAAATAACACTAAATCTCATTATTATGGAAAAAAGCTCTTTTCTGAAAATCAATCCTGCCGATTCGGTAGTGGTTTGTCTCGAACCCATCGCAGCAGGGAAAACCATCAACGTTGATGGCAAAGACATCACATTGCTGCGCGACACGCCGGCAGGACACAAAGTCCTCATCGCTGACGTTGCAGAGGGTGCCGACATCATCAAATATGGCTATCCGATAGGACACGCCATGACAGACCTCAAAGCAGGCGAATGGGTGAACGAAGACAACCTCAAGACAAATCTCTCAGGCAAACTGGAATACAGCTACGCACCCGTTGACGAGAAACTTACAATACCCGCCGAAAACCGTACATTCAAAGGCTACGAACGCAAGAACGGCGACGTGGGCGTAAGAAACGAGATATGGATTGTGCCTACCGTAGGATGCGTCAACGGCATTGCAGAACGCCTTGCCGAGCGACTGAAGGAAGAGACAAAGCTCGAAGGCATCGACGCCATACATGCCTGGCATCACAACTATGGCTGCTCACAGCTCTCTGACGACCACGAGAACACACGCAAAGTGCTGCGCGACCTCGTGCTGCACCCTAATGCAGGCGCTGTGCTCGTGCTCTCGCTCGGATGCGAGAACAACCAGCCGAGAGATTTCATGAACATGCTGGGCGACTATGACAAAGACCGCATAAAACTTCTTGTGACACAAGAGGTGGACGGAGACGAGGTGGAAGCCGGCATGGCTGTGCTGCGCGAGCTCTACGCACTGGCAAAAGAAGACCGCAGAACAGATGTGCCGGTAAGCAAACTGCGCGTAGGCCTGAAATGCGGAGGCTCAGACGGATTCTCCGGCATCACAGCAAACCCGCTCGTAGGAGAGTTCTCTGACTGGCTCGTGGCTCAGGGCGGCACATCAATCCTTACCGAGGTGCCAGAGATGTTCGGAGCAGAGACAATTCTCATGAACCGCTGCGAGACACCGCAACTGTTTGAACAGACAGTGAAGATGGTGAACGACTTCAAAGAATATTTCCTCTCACACGGCGAACCCGTAGGCGAGAATCCGTCTCCCGGCAACAAGAAGGGCGGTATATCTACACTTGAAGACAAAGCCCTGGGATGTACCCAGAAATGCGGACGCGCACCGGTGAGCGGCGTGCTCGCATACGGCGACCGCCTTCAGGTGCCAGGCCTCAACCTCCTCTCCGCGCCAGGCAACGACCTCGTCGCTTCAACAGCATTGGCCGCAGCAGGATGCCACATCGTATTGTTCACTACAGGCAGAGGAACGCCGTTCGGAACTTTCGTACCGACAATGAAGGTTGCAACAAACCCGACTCTCGCCGAGCGTAAAGCAAACTGGATTGATTTCAACGCCGGACAACTGCTCTTAGGCAAAGACATGCTGAGCGTACGCAACGAGTTCATCGACAAGGTGCTTTCAGTAGCAAGCGGCTCGCCGGCACGCAACGAGCTGAACGGCTACCGCGAGATTTCAATCTTCAAGAACGGGGTGACACTCTAAATCTGCATTCTTCAGACTAAGATACACCATAAAGACGGATATGCAAGTGCTCCACCGTTGCCTGCAAGACAACGGAGAAGCACTTGCATAATCGCAGACGGCACAACACACCACATCACACTGATCATGGCACTTCTCCCTCTCCTGACATTCATACTCCTGTATCTCGGCATCTCAATCATCCTGGGTGATTTCTATAAGGTGCCCATCACCGTAGCCTTCCTTTTCTCAAGCATAGTGGCAATATTCACGATGCGCGGGAAAACGGTAAAGCAAAGGATTTCGGTGTTCTCAAAAGGGGCAAGTTCGGAGAATATGCTGCTCATGATATGGATCTTCATTCTTGCCGGAGCCTTCGCCTCTTCCGCCAAAAGCATGGGCTGCATAGACAGCACAGTGCAGCTGGCACTCTATCTCCTGCCTCCGCAGATGCTGCTTGCAGGTATCTTCATCGCATCCTGTTTCATCTCGCTGTCTGTAGGCACAAGCGTAGGCACTGTCGTCGCCCTTGTGCCCATCGCCACCGGACTGGCAGCATCTACAGGCATCGGAGTCCCGATGATGACAGCTGCTGTAGTAGGAGGCGCGTTGTTCGGAGACAACCTCTCTTTCATCTCCGACACGACAGTGGTGGCGACACAGACGCAGGAATGTCGCATGAGCGACAAATTCAGGGCAAATATACTCATCGTGCTGCCCGCGGCAGTCGTGATATGTATTATATATATAATAATAGGTGTAGATAGCGCGACCACACCTGATGTCGGAGACGTGTCGTTTGTGAAAGTGCTGCCTTATCTCGTAGTGCTCATCATGGCGGCCTGCGGCATCAATGTGGTGATTGTATTGCTTGCCGGCATACTGATAACAGGATGTATCGGAATCGGAATGGGCGACTATGACTTGTTCGGATGGATGAAATCCTTAAGCGACGGAATGTTAGGGATGTCAGAACTCATAATAGTCACCATGCTTGCCGGCGGAATGCTGGAGGTGGTGAAAACAAACGGAGGCATAGACATCATCATCAACCGCATCACACGCCATGTCAACAGCC
>CALZMB010000078.1 GCA_945788485.1 uncultured bacterium
TGTATCTGATGCACATGTTCTTCCTCAGCCACATCTCCACAGTCTTTGTCAACGGCAATCCCGCCAATCCTGCCGTTCATGTGGCTTTAGCCATCCCTGCCATTGCCGTCCTGTCATTCATCTGCAGTCTCGTCACATCGTGGGTTCTTTCACGCCTTCCGTTCAGCAGATGGACAATAGGAGCATGACACCGACATCATAAAATAAACAAATCGTTATGGGCAGAAACAAATTTTCTCAACACGAGATAGACATCATAGCAATGTTGCTGCGTAAGAAGAATGCCGGGACACGCTTCCAGCAGAAACTTATCAGGCACCAGCTGAGAGTGAATTTCGAGTTCAACATCTCAGACTTCAACGAGCAGGGCAAAGCCTTCGGCGAAGAAGAGTTGCGGCGTGCCATAGACCGTGGCGCGATACGCATCCTCGACGATGCCACCATAGCTGCCATGAAAGAGAAACGTGCACGAGACAAGGCGCGTGATGCTGAACTGGCACAGCAGGAGAATGCCGGCAATGCCGAAACAACCGACTGGCAGGCTGCGCTGAAAGAATGGGAGGAGTATTATGCTGACGTTGAACAAAAATAGTACTTTCGTCAACTAAAAGAAACAACTTGTCAAATCGTTTTTTCGCAAGCTCAAGGGAACTCCTTGTCAACTTGTAAACTTAAAAAACATGAGAGCCAAAATAGACTGCTTCGTTGCTTCAGCCGACACGAAAACGGCAGAAGGCAACATCCTGCAGCTCAGCGACGACAAGGTGGTTAACCGCATCTCAACCATCAGCCGTCCGCAGATCTGCGACACTGCGACACTGCGCCAGATAGCAGAACAAACGCAAGCCACATACACGCTCCTCGTTCTGCGCGCCACGCCGCTTATTATGGGACAGCACGCCACCGAGCGTCTGCTGCGTGTCGCCCACGACACGTCAGCCGTGATGATATACAGCGATTTCTATGAAGAAAAAGACGGGAAACTTACAAAACATCCTGCAACAGACTATCAAGAAGGCTCGTTGAGAGATGATTTTGACTTCGGGCCCGTCGTGCTGCTGAGGACGGACCTCCTGAAAGAATATTTCGCGGCAAATGGCGGAGGACTGCTCCCCCCCTCAGGATACAGCTTCGCTGCATGGTATGCCCTGCGTCTATGGCTGTCAACAAAAGGCGCCATCTTCCATCTTGACGAATATCTCTACACCGTCTGCGACGCAACTGCCGTTCCCTCTGCCTGCACAGAGAACAAGACCGGCAACGATGATGCTGAAAAGACGGAAAAAAGAGAAAACAAAGTCGAGCAGCAATTCGACTATGTCGATCCGAAGAACCGCGAGGTGCAGATAGAGATGGAGAAAGCCGCTACGGCACACCTCACGCATATCGATGCCATCATCGATGCCGACGATTATCCCACACCCGATTTTCACGAACAGCAGTTCGACATCGAGGCATCTGTTGTCATACCCGTATTCAACAGAGCCAAGACCATACGCGACGCCGTCGTCTCAGCCCTCTCGCAAGAGACCTCGTTCCCGTTCAACGTCATCGTTGTCGATAACCACTCGACAGACGGCACAACAGAGATTCTGCGTGAGTTGTCTGACGACAAACGCCTCATACATATCATGCCTGCGCGCCACGACCTCGGCATCGGAGGCTGCTGGAACGAAGCCATCGACTCCACTGCCTGCGGACGCTTCGCCGTGCAGTTAGATTCCGACGACCTCTATTCCTCAACCTCAACCCTGCAGCAAATCGTCGACGCGTTCTACAAACAGAAGGCGGCGATGGTCGTCGGCTCATACCGCATCTGCGACTTCGACCTCAATACCCTGCCTCCCGGCCTCATCGACCACCGCGAGTGGACAGAAGAGAACGGCATGAACAACGCCCTGCGCATCAACGGCCTTGGCGCGCCCCGTGCTTTCTTCACGCCGATCTTGCGGCAGCTGCGTTTCCCCAACACGAGCTACGGCGAAGACTATGCTCTCGGACTTGCCTTCTCCCGCCGCTACCGCATCGGCCGCATATACAACGAGCTGTATCTCTGCCGCCGCTGGGGAGGCAACAGCGATGCCTCGCTCTCCATCGAGCGCCAGAATGCCAACAACACATACAAAGACCGCCTGCGCACCATCGAGATACGCGCCCGCCGCCGTTGCAACGACCTGCGCAAGCAGAAGAAAAATGATGTCGAGGCAGACTTCTCTCTGAAACGTTTCTTCAACCGCCAGCTTGAGCTGTGGACCGACGCGCGTCACAGATACTCCGACCTGAAGAACGTGCAGACCCGCGAGGTCACAGACGAGAAGAGCGGCACCCTCCTCCGCCTGCAGTACAACGCGGCACGTATCGTCTCAACCGGCGCGCGGCTCGACAGCATCTCCGTGCAACGGCGCCCGTGCTTCCTCTGCAAAGACAACCGCCCTGCCGAGCAGATGGTGAAACCGCTCACCTTCGCCAACACCTCAGAAAACAGACACCGCGGCATAGACCTTCTTGTCAATCCCTTCCCCATCCTGCCCGCACATTTCACCATCGCGGCCGCCACACACCAGCCGCAACGCGTCAAGGACATCTATCCTGAAATCTATCGCATGCTTGACGCCTATCCAGACATCACAGTCTTCTACAACGGCCCCCGCTGCGGAGCCTCCTGCCCCGACCACCTCCATCTGCAGGCCGGCACATCCGGCATACTGCCCATTCAGCAGCAGTGGGCACGCCTCTCACGCTCGCTCAAGCCCCTGCTCGCCGAAGGCGAAGGCGACGACGTGTCGCTCGTCACCGACTATGTATGCCCCGCCTTCCTCATACGCTCGCGGAGCGAGAAGACATTCCGCCTCCTCTTCTCCGCCGTCTGCGATTCGCTGCCTGTACCAGAGGGCGACCACGAGCCCATGCTCAACATCCTGGCGTGGAGAACGCAAGACGAGACGCTCACCGTCGTCTTCCCGAGAAAGAAACACCGTCCCGACTGCTACGGCGAAGGCGTCATGGTCTCGCCCGGCGCTCTCGACATGGCAGGCCTCGTCATCACGCCCCAAGAGCGCGACTTCGCCAACCTCACAGCCGATGCCGTGGCAAACATCCTGCGCGAGGTCTCCCTCTCCCCGTCAGAGACACAAGACGCCTGCGACGAGATAGCAGCCCGACAAGCCTCAAACGGCTCTGTCATGCAGTGGCATCGTGTGCCGCAAGTCACTGTAGGCATCATCTCTGGCGAAGAGATCCGGTTCTCGCTCCGCGCGCCCTACACCGCGAAAGGCGAGACACACCAAGGCGAACAGACCGTCAGATATTCTGAAGGCAGCATACTCTGGAACGGCAACAAATACCGCGAGCTTACCTTCGTGCCGTCGTCACAGAAGACAGAAAACGGCAACGAGCCCTCGTTCACCATACACGACGTCACCATCGGCATCAACTTCCACTGGCAGCGGAAAGAAGAGCAGACCTTCGTCGGCGTGCTACGTTTCGCAGTGCACGAAGACAAGATATGCGCCATCAACGAACTCTCTGTCGAAGACTATCTCACATCTGTCATCTCCTCAGAGATGTCCGCCTCCGCCTCTCTCGAACTCCTCAAGGCACACGCCGTCATCTCGCGCTCGTGGCTGCTTGCGCAAATTAGACGGCGCGCCGACGAGCAAGAGGCAGGCAGCGGATTCTTCTCCTTTGTGAAGAAAGACAACGAGCTCATCAGATGGTACGACCGCGAAGACCACACCATCTTCGACGTCTGCGCCGACGACCACTGCCAGCGCTATCAGGGCATCACGCGCCAGACACTGCCGCAAGTGAAAGAGGCGGTGCGCCAGACAAAAGGCGAAATCCTCGTCTCGGGCAACGAGATATGCGACGCGCGCTTCTCGAAATGCTGCGGCGGCAAGACAGAAGAATACCGCTACTGCTGGGAGAACATCAACAAGCCCTACCTCCAGTCCGTCACCTGCCCCTACTGCAACACCTCCGACAGCCGCGTCCTCAGCCAGGTCCTCAACGGCTACGACCAGGAGACGCACGACTTCTACCGCTGGCAATGTCATCTGCCGAAAGAGAAGCTGCGCCGCCTCCTCCTCGAGAAGCTGCACACCGACCTCGGCAGCATCGTCACCATGGAACCCCTCGAACGCGGAAAGAGCGGACGCATCTCACGGCTGAAAATCATCGGCACCGAACGCTCGTTCACTATCGGCAAAGAACTGGAGATACGCCGCGCGCTCTCCGACACCCACCTCTACAGCTCTGCCTTCGACATCGAGGTGAGAGACGACGAGTTCATCCTCCACGGCAGAGGATGGGGACACGGTGTCGGGCTGTGCCAGATAGGCGCTGCCGTCATGGGCGAAGAGGGACACTCATACGACGAGATACTGCTCTTCTACTATCACAACGCGGCAATCAAGAAAGTATATAGATGACACTTTTAGTTGACAAGTTATTTCACGACAACAGTGACAACGAGGAATAACAAAAACCGGAAAAACCCCTTGCGCTTGATGCAAAAGGTCTCTTCGAGCCCATGATGATGTAGTTGTCTGAAAATCCCTGAGCCAGCTCAGATATTTTCAGCCACCTACATCATCACCCTACGGTTTTTTTTGCATCAATCACAAGGCGATAAACAAAAATAAACACTCTCAACTCGTAAACTAAGAAAAACAACTTGTCAACTACATAAATGTTTATCGTCTGTTTATCGCCTTGAAGATGATGGAGCCTTCTGAAAGAAGGTGATGTTATGCTTCCGCTTTGGGCGTTATGAGCTTGCTCATATAAGACTAAAGCGGAAGCATAACACCAGGGCTTTGCCCCCATCATCTTCAAGGGGTTTTATTGGTTTTTGTAACTCGAACTTACGCAGGATTCAGCTCCCTTCGGCCATTTGCTCCGGAGGGAGTTTTTTTATAATCATGTGCGCCTGCACAAAGCCCGCCAGACACCCAACCATGAACAGCACGTGCCGGAGCCGTTTCGCAAACGTTTTTCACAAATGTTTCAAAAACGTTTCAAAAACGTGACAAATGCGCGTTTCCGTGCAACGTCACAATTTTGTAACACTTTGATAACAGTTCCGAAACACCAAAACACTACTTTTGCTCAGTCTCATTACGGACAAGAGACTATGACCTGCGAGCAAACGACAGATTTCCCTGTAATCCAAAACAACAATATGCAATGAAACTGAACGAAACGAACTATATCGAGCGAGACGTGTCGTGGATGTATTTTAACCGCCGTATTCTTGACGAGGCACAGCGCAGCGGCATCTGGGGAGGTTCTGCAAATGACGCGTGAATAAACGACATTGCCCCGCCTCGGCAGACAAAGGTTATTGCTCATGGAGAATCGTTCACATTTTCGTTCGTTGGAAGAACTGATTCGCGCCTTAGACATGGAGCGGAAGCTGCTGCAAGCCAAATCGTATATCGTCTATGAGGTAGAGCATGAGCACGGCCCTTTCTCTATAATTACTTTCCATTCGTCGGCCAGCTCGTAGCGACATACTTCACGTTTCGCTCCCAAATCTTTGGCGATTGCCTGCGCCATATCTATGTCGAAGCCCCGGCGTCACGACAACGGTCGCGACCCGAGGCATGACGGGGCTGCGCTGACGTGCGCCCGCTTTTTTTATGCCTTGACGACGAGCAGCCTGTCGATGTCTGTCAGGAAATCGTCTGAGCGCCGGCATGACTTGCAGTGCCATCTCTCCTCTTTCCCTCCCGTGGCGGCGAGCGTCACGGTCTTTGTCCCGTATCGCTGGTTGAGGGTGTCGATGGTGTCCATGAGTTTCATGCGTTCGGGCCTGTTCGTTATCTCGTCGAAGAGGTTGAGGCTGATGGCGTCGTTCGGGGTGATCTCGCTCAGTATGACCCCCGCTTTCTTGTACATGATGCCGGGCAGGAAGATGCGGCGGAGGGCTTTCCATGCCGCCCGGGTTATTTCCATCGTGTCGCTGGTGTGTACGAGAAAGGTCTCTGTGGCGTTGTTGCTGTATTGTGTCAGGTCGTCTCTGAACCTGTTTGTCGTGACGAAGACTGTCACCGCGCCTGCCACCGACTGTTGCGCCCTCAGCTTGTTGGCGCAAGCGGCGGCGTAGGATGCCACGGCGCTCTGCAAATCTTCTATCCGTGATGTCATCTCTCCGAAGCTGCGGCTGGTGCAGATGCTTTGTCTCTCCGCCGCCTCGTCGGTTTTGATGCACGCGATGCCGTTCAGCTCGCGCCATGTCTGCTGCACGGGCAGGCTGAAGTTCCGCTTCACCCATGCCTCGCTCATGTCCGCGAACTGCAGTGGGGTGGTGATGCCGTGATAGTGCAGGCGCGCGAGCGTGCTTCGTCCGATGCCCCAGATGTCTGCGAGGCCGGTGAGCTGGAGTGCTTTCCGCCTTTTCTCTTCTGTGTCGATGGTGCAGACCGAGGCGTAGCCTTTGTATTTCTTCGCGAACTTGCTGCCCGCCTTGGCGAGTGTCTTCGACGGCGCGATGCCGATGCTTATCGGTATGTCGGTCCACAGTTTCACCGTCGCTGCCATCTCGCGCATATATTGCGTGATGTCTCGTGTCTCCTCGTATCCGTCGAGGTTGCAGAAGCACTCGTCTATGCTGTATTGCTCGACGTGCGCGACAAACCTCCTCATGATGGCGACGACCCTCTTCGACATAGCGGCATAGAGCCTCATGTTTGACGAGAAGAGCCTGACGTTGTGCCTCTCTATGATGTCCCTCACCTTGAATACGGGGTCGCCGCGCTTCAGTCCGAGAGCCTTGGCTTCAGGCGTGAGAGCCACGATGTTTCCGTCGTTCGACGACAGCACGCATACGGGCTTGCCTTCGAGCCCGGCATGGAATGCCTTCTCTACCGAACAGAAGAAGCTGTTGCAGTCTGCCAATGCCCACATACGTCTCGTCGTTTTTAGATATTGTCTTCCAAGCCTGATATTCTTGTCCCGTCTATGCCCCTGCAATATAATAAGGTATGCGCATGAAAGCTTCTGCATCCTGATGTCAGATGTCAGGGACTTCCGGCTTGTCGTGAATTTGTGGTTATCTCTTCGCGGCAACGAATTTCTTTCCGCCCTTGATGTATATGCCGTTCTGCAGCCGCCTTGCGTCTGTCCCGACGGCTTGTCCGTTGATGTTGTGGATGATGCGGGCGGTCTTGCCGCTGTTGTTCTGCACATCTTGTATTGCCGCCATGCTGTCGATGAAGATCGAGACTGATGTGCTCCATGCGGAGTGTTCGGCGCCGAGGTTGCTTCTCACCTTCGCGTAGTAGTGGCCGTCTTTCAATGACGTGAAAGTGTATGACGTGCCTTTCACGCCTTCTGCAATCACCGTCCCGCCGCTGTCGCCATATGTCGCCGCCGTTGTGCCGTCGCCTGCCGTTGACAATGGCATGGCCTGTTGTTTTGCCTTCTGGTTTGCCTGTATCTCCTGCAGGGTGTAGCTGCCGTCGATGATAGTGATGTTGCGCAGATAGCAGCGGTTGTCGGAGAAGAATCTCAAACAGCTTCGTCCTTCCTGTTCCATAGTGACGGCATAGGGCATCCAGTTCTCGGCGAGCTCTATTGTATAGATGCTCTTGGCGTAGTCTGAGCCGTCGTCAAAGAGGTTCAGCTGCAGTTTGTTCTCATTGCTGTTGTACTGCCGTCCTTCGACATACACTGTCATGCTGCCGCTTTGGACATTGACGGACGGCGCATTGAGCGTCCCTATCGCTTTTGATGTCCCCATCTTGACATATCCGCTCGCTTGCGGGAAGATTTTCGTCCCGCTCCATCCCGTGTTGTCCATGTAGCTGTCGAAATCTGTGATGGCTGTTGTGCTTGTTTTCGTGCATTTGCTGAAAGTCTCCTTTAGCAGCGTGTTCTGGTCTATGCCCTCTTGCACGGGCGTGAGCATGACGTCGTAGCTCTCTGCTCCCTCCACGGCGTTCCATGTCACGGTGACGCTGTTGTTGTCGCCGTAGTCCGGAGTCCCCGTTATTTCCGGCATGTCAATCCCTCCCATGAATGTGAAGGCGATGGTGCCGTCGGCGTTTTCCGCTATGTTGGTTATGGGTTTGTTGAGCAGTTTCTCGCCCGACGTGTTTTTGTTGTAGAGCGTCGCGGCGGGTGTGGTGGTGTCGGTGAGGCTGCTGTTGCCGCTTGTTCCGGGATATGTGTCGCCCTGATGGTCGGTGACGGAGGTCTCGTAGTATCCTCCCGCCGCGTTGTAGGGGCCGAAGGAGTTGTCGGCGGGCAGGTATGTGATTCGCTGGTGGTTGGCGACATTGTTTATCTTGTTGTAGTACCACGCATCCTCGTCGTAGTCGATGTGCATGACGAACATGCCGTGCCCCAGCCTGTAGTCCTGGTACAGTATGTCCCATTTGCAGTGCTGCCTGTTCTCCAAGATATAGAACTCGTTGCTGTCGGCGCCGTTGTATATGATGTACGCCTCTGCGCCGTCTTGGTGGAGCGGAGCCATGCCGTTCACCATGCAGGGCTTGTCGAGCACGGCGGGCGTGAGCCATCCTGCCATCCATCTCTCGTATGCCGTATATTGCGCCGGGCATTCGCAGTTGTTGAGGTAGCCGTTGTAGCTGCCTGAATCCATGAGGTCCCATGCCATCATGCCGGCGCCTCCGGAGTATGACGTGTCGTAGGTGTCGGGCAGTCCGAGGCAGTGTGAGAACTCATGGCATGCCGTGCCGATGCCTGAGAGGGTGTTCCCCGTTGTGTACGCGAGTTCTGACGACATGGCGTAGGTGTCGATTGTCTTGCCGTCGAGTGTCACCGGCCCGTCGCCGCTGCCGTAATACTCTGCAGATGAGAGCGACCACTCGTGCGGCCAGATGGTGTAGGATTCCGCCCCGGCGCTCTCGGCATATCCGGCATAGATGATATACACCTGGTCCACCTCGCCGTCGTTGTCCCAGTCGTAGTCGGCGAAATTCACGTCAGCGTCAGCCATCATCACCGCTTCTGCCGCGAGCAGGGCGGGGCGTTTGTCCTGGCCGTTGATGTCGTTCTCGCCGTAATATCTCGTC
>CALZMB010000079.1 GCA_945788485.1 uncultured bacterium
TGTTCATAAAATATGAGTTCTGGTACAACTACCTCCATATCCTGAAACACCGCAACATTCCGACATACAGTGTGTCAAGCATCTTCAGGCCCGAGCAGGTCTTCTTCAAATGGTATGGCAGACGATACGCAAAGGTGCTAAACTGCTTTACACATTTCTTCGTTCAGAACGAGAGAAGCCAGAAGCTGCTCAGCGAACATCTTGGGCTGAACAATGTATCTATTACGGGAGACACCCGCTTCGACCGCGTGCTCGACATTGCAAAGGCAGCAAAGCACTTGCCACTCGTCGAGAAATTCGTGGGAGACGCTAAGGTGTTCGTAGCCGGAAGCTCATGGCAACCAGACGAAGAGATATTCATCCCTTATTTTGCCAACCGTCCCGGTTGGAAACTCGTCATCGCCCCGCATGTCATCGGCGAAGAACATCTATCGCAGATAGAGCAGATGCTGCGCGACAACGGCAGGAAAGCCGTAAGATACACCACAATAGATAAAGGTCAGGCAGCAGACGCTGCAATGCCGGCAGATGCTGATACGCTCATTATCGACTGCTTCGGGCTTCTCTCGTCTATTTATCGCTATGCCGATGTCACATACGTCGGAGGCGGCTTTGGCGTTGGCATACACAACCTGCTCGAAGCAGCGGTTTGGGAGAAACCTGTTGTCTTTGGTCCGAACAACGCCAGGTTCCAGGAGGCGCAAGACCTCAAGGCTTCCCAGGGCGGATGGGAGATAGCTGACAGCGACAGCTTCAAGACCGTTATGGACAACCTGACCACAAACCGACAGGCATACGACATGTCGGCAAACGCCGCCGGAGAATATGTCAAGCAAAAGGCGGGAGCTACCGACGCTGTGCTGAAAATGCTCAACCTCTGAGCCCGGCTGTAAGGCTCGGACGGCAGGCTGACATCTGCCCATCACTCGCCATAATGCCTTAAAAGCCAAAGTGATGAACGTGAGCCGATGCGTTTGATACATAAACGTTTCCAAAAAATATGTCTAATATTTGATTACAATCAAAAAAAAGCACAAAATGTAATAAATATAAGAAAAAAACTTGATAGCACATAGAAAAATTCGTATCTTTGCATCGCATTTGGGAAAATGCATATCATTTAGGTTAGTTAGTTTGATAGATTTTTTTAAGGTAAAAGATTATGTATTTTGACAGAGCCGCCGGTTGGCGATAATAACAAAAAAGAATCGTTTTCTTACTCTGTCAATGGTGTCCGGTATAAGTGATTATGCTGGACATTATTTTTTTATCTCTTCCCATAGTTCCTTTTCTCTTTTTCCCATAGTCTTTTCTCCGTCTCCCATGCCGTGCAGCAGGCGGGAGCCTCCAAGTATCTAAACTGCCTTATATACGGCTTACTGTTCTGCCGTGAATGTCATTTCTGATTGCCGGAGACGTTGTGTTTCACAGCAAGAAGCAGGTTGCTATGTGCAGTGATTATGGTTTTATCAATGCCTTTTGGCTTGTCAGACAATGCGCGGTCACTCTTCGCAACACTCTGTCGATACCATTTATGATGAACGTGTATATGAAAAACGCGCTCGTTCTCGACATCTTGAAATGGCGATTACGGCACCTGGGGTTATCGATGAGAGCCTTTGGCACTTGCGATTGGCGTGCGCTGTGCCAGCGAATGGTGCCCGCAGTCCGGACGTTTTGACTTGTCCGTTTGCCTCTATGGCGCGAAAGGCTCATGTCTTGCTTATCGGTATAGACAAAAGAAAGAGTTTTGTATAGACGAGATAAAGGGTCGGGGATAGACGTAAGAGACCGATATAGACAAAAAAAGAGACATCAAATCGTGGTTTGACACGAGATGATGTCTCTTTTTTTATGTCATGTGGCGTGTGCCGCCCTGCTTCGACGGCTCTCACTGCTGTTTGGCGAGATTTTATTTCACCTCCCAGATGTCGTTTGTCTCAAGCAGTTCGGCGAAGTTGTGATATTTCTTAGCCGCCTTCACCTCTTCAATCTGTGCCACGACAGAATCGTCGTATGTCGGAGCGTCAACGTCTCTGATGACGCCAAGGGCTATAGGGAAGCCGTCGCCGTTGCCCATCAAGGCAAGTTTCAGCTGCAAGGTGTTGTCTTCGCAATGTGCGTCGTGTACGAGGATGTCAGCCTCTGTGACGCCGTTCTCGCCTATCTTCACGACTTTCAGTCCGAAGCCTTCCTGAACGAGGCCGTATTCTCTGTCCTTGCCGAAGATGAGCGGTTTGCCGTGTTCTACATATATCGCGTTCTCAGCGCGGCCGGCGTTGTTATATACCGAAGCGTGTGTGCCGTCGTTGAAGATGACGCAGTTCTGCAGGACTTCAGTCACAGCGGTGCCCTTGTGTGCATTGGCAGCTTTCAGCACCTCTACGGTGTGCTTGCCGTCTGTCGCCACTGTGCGTGCGAAGAAATGGCCGCGTGCGCCAAAGCACAGCTCTGCCGGGCGGAACGGATCTTCTACGGTGCCGTATGGAGATGATTTCGATACGAAGCCACGTGGAGAAGTTGGCGAGTATTGTCCCTTTGTCAAGCCATATATACGGTTGTTCAGAAGGATGATGTTCAGGTTTATGTTGCGGCGGTTGGCGTGTATGAAGTGGTTGCCTCCGATAGCGAGTCCGTCGCCGTCGCCGCTTATCTGCCACACTGTGAGCGCCGGGTTTGCTATTTTGCAGCCTGTTGCTATTGCCGCTGCACGGCCATGGATGGTGTTCATGCCGTATGTTGCCATATAGTGTGGCAGACGGCTTGAGCAGCCGATTCCGGAGATTACGGCATTGTTGCATGGCTCAACGCCTATCTCTGCCATTGCCTTATGAAGACTTGCGAGGAAGAAGTGGTCGCCGCATCCTGGACACCAGCGTGGCTGACCTTTCTTGAAATCTGATGCTGTATATGTCATGATTGTTGTCTTGTTTTAGGGGTTTGTCAAATAAGGCTCTCGAATGCTTTTACCAGCTCGTTCACGATGAACGGCTGACCTTTCACCTGATTGAACTGTGCAGGCGCGAAGCCGTCAACCTTCATGCGCAGCCATGCTGCCATCTGTCCCATGTTCTGCTCTGCCACAACGACTTTCGGGTAGCGTTTCAGCACTTCAGCGGTGTTCTTCGGCAGCGGGTTGATGTATTTGAAGTGTGCCTGGGCAACCTTCTTGCCTTTCGCTCTCAGTTCGTCCATGGCGGCACGCAGATGTCCGTAAGTGCTTCCGAAGCCGACAATCAGCAGTTCTGCGTCGTCTGCATCGCCAATCACCTCAAGGTCAGGAACCTCGATGTTGTCGATTTTCTGCTGACGCTTGCGTGTCATGAGGTCGTGGTTCTCCGGGTTTGTAGATATTGCTCCGGTCTTGTCGTCTTTCTCCAAGCCGCCCAAGATGTGCTCGAAGCCCTCGCGGCCGGGCACAGCCCAATAGCGTGAACCGCTCTCGTTGCGCATATACGGTGTCCATGTGCCCTTCAACTCTTCCGGCACGTAAGGCGGCACGATGGCAGGCATAGCCTTCAGGTCAGGCAGTTTGAATGCTCCGGAACCGTTTGCGATGTAAGCGTCGGTGAGCAGTATGACAGGTGTCATGTGCTCAAGTGCCATCTTAGACGCCTCGAATGCGGCATAGAAGCAGTCGGTTGGAGAGATGGCTGCGATTACGGGTAGTGGTGATTCTCCGTTTCTTCCGAAGAGTGCTTGCAGCAAATCGGTCTGTTCAGACTTTGTAGGCAGGCCTGTTGCAGGGCCGCCGCGCTGCACGTCGAGCACGACAAGCGGCAGTTCCATAATCACGGCGAGGTTCACAGCCTCTGATTTCAGACAGAGGCCCGGACCAGATGTTGAAGTCACAGCCAGTGCTCCGCCGAATGAAGCTCCTACAGCAGAGGCGCAGCCGGCTATCTCATCTTCGCACTGCACTGTTGTCACGCCCAGCGATTTGTGCTTTGACAGTTCGTGAAGCACGTCGGTTGCCGGTGTGATAGGGTATGAGCCGAGGTAGAGTTTCAGGCCTGCCTGCTCAGCGGCGGCGATGAAGCCGTAGGCTGTCGCCTTGTTGCCTGTGATGTCCATATATCTTCCCGGCACCTTGTTCTTCGTCTCTATGCGATAAACGTTTGTTGCGCTTGAGTGGGTGTTGTGGCCGTAGTCGTAGCCAGCCTGTATGACCTTGATGTTTGCTTCTGCAATGGCAGGCTTCTTCGCGAATTTCTCTCTGAGGAAATTTGCTACAAGGTTGAGGTCGCGGCTGAAGAGCCAGCAGACGAGGCCGAGGGCGAACATGTTCCTGCATTTGAGCATCGCCTTGTTGTCCATACCGCTGTCAGCGAGCGCGTCCTTCACCATCTGTGTGATAGGGCAGGCGATGACGCGGTCGGGGTCGATGCCCATCTCGCCGAGATAGTCTTCTGTCTTGAACTGCGCCTTCTCCAAGTCTTTAGGCCCGAACGAATCGGTGTCGATGATGATGGTTGCCTGCGGCTTTGCGTATCTGTACTGCGTCTTGAGCGCGGCGGCGTTCATAGCCACAAGTACATCACATTCGTCGCCCGGTGTATAGACGCTTCCTTCGCCGATGTGAACTTGGAAGCCAGACACACCTGTCAGAGAACCTTGCGGAGCGCGGATGTCGGCGGGGTAGTCAGGGAACGTGCTGATGCCGTTGCCGACAGTTGCTGATACTGTAGAGAAAATGTTGCCGGCGAGCTGCATGCCGTCGCCAGAGTCGCCAGAGAAACGTACTACAACGTCAGCGACATCTTTTATCTCCAATTTGTCTGTCATGATTATTGTATTTAGTTAATTAAGTTGCTTTGTTGTCAGTGTAATTCAGAATTTGGTTACAAAAGTACTTGTTTTTCGTTTAATATCCAAACAAAATGTCAGGAAAAGCAGTTATTGCGCGTTTTTATGAACATTAATCAATGAAAACGGCACTCTTGATGAATATGATAATCCGAATTACAGGTTTTGTGAGGTTTTTTCGTGATATTTTTTTTGTGTCTCAGCTGGTTGCAAGAAGTGTCATTCTTTCATGTGGCAAACGTCTTGCGGGCTGTCATACTAAGGTTCGTGATTTTTGCCAGTTATGCGCAGGCAAGCGGAAGAATGTCCTTCGCTTGCCTGTGCATCTGTTTTTTTGGTTATTTATGTGCTTCAATCCATTTTCTTGCATTGACGAATGCCTCGTGCCATGGTGTGACGGCGTCTGTCGTGCGCCGCTCTTCCGGATAGTAGCCGCACTGCCACGGGAACTGTGTGCGTTCCGGGTGTGGCATGATGGCGAGGTGTCTGCCGTCTTTGCTTGCGATGGCAGCAACGTCATAGTCAGAGCCGTTGGGGTTGGCGGGATATTCGTGGCGGTTGTATTTCGCCACGATGTTGTACTCGTTTTCTGCCATCGGGAGCGAGAACTTTCCTTCTCCGTGTGCCACCCATACGCCGATTTTCTCGTTTGAAAGGCTTCCGAACATCACGCTGTTGTTTTCCGGGATGGCGAGCGTGACGAAAGCAGATTCGAACTTATGAGAATCGTTGTGCTTCATCTGTGCGTAGTCGCGTGCGTTTGCAGTAGCCCCGTTATGGTTGAGCAGCCCCAGTTCGACCATCAGCTGGCATCCGTTGCATACTCCGAGCGACAGAGTGTCTTCTCTTGCGTAGAACTTGTCGAGCGCCTCTTTCGCCTTGGGGTTGAAGAGGAATGCTCCTGCCCAGCCTTTTGCCGAGCCGAGTACGTCTGAGTTGGAGAAGCCTCCGCAGAAAGCGATGAGGTTCACCTCTTCGAGTGTCTCTCGTCCGGTGATGAGGTCAGTCATTGTGACATCCTTCACGTCGAAGCCCGCCATATAGAACGAGTATGCCATCTCGCGCTCAGAGTTGGTGCCTTTCTCGCGTATGATGGCAGCCACTGGGCGGTTTGTCTCAGGGCGGGGCGCAGCTGTGAGCGGTTCGCCCTTGACGCTCCATTCAACCGGAATCCGCTTGTAGTTCTCAAAGCGTTCAGCTGCTTTCCCGGCGAAGCTCTGCCGTCTGTCAAGCAGGTATGATGTGCTGTACCATGCGTCGCGCAGTTCGTCGATGTCGAACTCGAATGTCATGTCGCGGTCGGCGATGCGTGCGTTTGGCACTTGTGCGTTGCTGATGTTTTTCTGTATGCGTATCTTTCTGTCTGCAGACGGAACGCCAATCTTTGCGTATGCTACGCCGGCTTTCTCAAGAATGTTCTTCACCTCGGCTGCCTTGTCGTCGCTGACCTGTATGACGACGCCCGGATTCTCTGCGAAGAGAAGTTTCACGATGTCCGCTTCGTGTATCTTGTCGAAGTTGAGTTCGAGGCCGCCCTTTGTGTTTGCAAAGCACATCTCAAGCAATGTTGTGATGATGCCTCCGGCAGAAATGTCGTGTCCTGCGAGCACGAGGTTGTTCTCTATAAGCTGCTGCACGGCGTTGAAAGCGTCAGCGAAGTATTCAGCGTCCTTTATTGTAGGCACGTCAGAGCCTACTTTGCCTTGCGACTGCGCGAAAGCCGAGCCTCCGAGCTGCAGTTTGTCGAACGAGAAGTCGATATAGTAGAGGCGGCTTTTCGGCACATCTTTTATTACCGGCGAGACAACTTTGGCGATGTCATCCACTTCGCCGCCGGCAGATACAATGACAGTGCCCGGGGCAATGACTTTCTTTCCGTCGGGATATTTCTGTGTCATGGAGAGCGAGTCCTTTCCTGTCGGCACGTTGATATGCAGGCTGCAGCAGAAATCAGACAGCGCCTTTACGGCAGCATACAGTCGTGCGTCCTCGCCTTCTTGTGCGCGGCATGGCCACATCCAGTTTGCCGAGAGAGACACGCTCTTCAATCCTTCTGCCAGATGTGCCCAAACGAGGTTTGTGAGTGCCTCAGCGACAGAGAGCACCGAGCCTGCTGCGGGGTCGGCAAGTGCGGCCTGCGGGGCATGTCCGAGAGATGTCGCGATGCCTTTCTTACCGTTGTAGTCGAGTGCCACAACGCCACAGTCGGACAGCGGGAGCTGCAGTTCGCCTTGGCACTGCTGGCGTGCCACGCGTCCTGTGACACAGCGGTCAACCTTGTTTGTGAGCCAGTCTTTGCATGCGACGGCTTCGAGTTGCAGCACGTCACGGAGATATTGTGATATGCGCTCGTTCAGTGTGGTGTTCTCGTTGAGGCCGGTGAGGTTGTATGTCACGACATCGTATTTTCTCTCCACGGTGTTGTCGCGCATGTATGTCTTGGGCGACGAGCCGAACATCTGTTCCACAGCGAGGTCGAACGGTCGCACTCCGTCAGCCTGTTCGAATGCGAAGCGGTGGTCGCCTGTCGTCTCTCCGACGGTGTACATCGGCGCGCGTTCGCGCTCAGCGATTTTCTGCACATGCTCGATGGCGCTCTCGTCGATGAGCAGGCCCATGCGTTCCTGGCTCTCGTTGGCGATTATCTCTTTTGCCGAAAGTGTTTTGTCTCCTACAGGCAGTTTGTCCATGTGTATGAGGCCGCCACATTCTTCCACCAGCTCAGAGAGGCAGTTGACGTGTCCTGCCGAGCCGTGGTCGTGAATAGAGACAACGGGGTTCTTCTCTTCTTCGCCGAGGGCGCGTATGACGTTGTATGCACGCTTCTGCATCTCCGGGTTTGCGCGCTGCACGGCGTTGAGTTCGATGCCGCTTGAATATCGTCCTGTCTCAACAGACGAGACGGAGCCGCCGCCGAGACCGATGCGGTAGTTGTCTCCGCCCATCACGACGACTTTGTTTCCTGCTTGCGGCTCACCCTTCAGGCAGTCGCGCTGTATGCCGTAGCCTACGCCTCCTGCGAGCATGATTACTTTGTCGTAGGCATACTCTTCGTCGCGTTCTTTATGCTCGAAAGTGAGCACAGAGCCGCAGATGAGCGGCTGTCCGAATTTGTTTCCGAAGTCAGAAGCACCGTTCGATGCCTTTATGAGAATCTGTTCCGGTGTCTGGTAGAGCCATTTTCTGACGGGCAGAATCTGCTCCCATTTGTGGCAGTCGTTCTCGTTGCTCCATCCCGGAGTGTATTGTCTCGGTTCGCTGCACGGCTCTCCGGCGTTGTTCTTGCGCGGGTAGGATGTCATGTAAACCGCTGTTCCGGCGATGGGCCATGAGCCTGTACCTCCGCCCATACGGTCGCGTATCTCGCCTCCGGTGCCTGTCGCTGCGCCGTTGAACGGCTCTACTGTAGTCGGGAAATTGTGTGTCTCTGCTTTCAGCGAGATGACGGACTTTATGTTCTTCTTCTCGTAGAGCGACGGCTGTGTATGGTCGGCAGGGGCGAACTGCTCCACTTCCGGCCCTTCAGCGAACGCCACGTTGTCTTTGTATGCAGACAGGATTTTGTTTCTGTTCTCTTCGGTTGTCTTCTTTATCATCTTGAAGAGGCTCGACGGCTTCTCTTCTCCGTCGATGATGAATGTGCCTCCGAAGATTTTGTGGCGGCAGTGTTCAGAGTTTATCTGTGCGAATCCGAAAATCTCAGAGTCTGTGAGCGGTCGTTTGAGCTGCTCTTCCACTTTGTGGAGATATTCGATTTCCTCAGCCGAGAGCGCAAGACCTTCTGTCTCGTTATACTCTTCCAGATTTTCAACGTGCTTGATTGGCTCAGGCTTGATGTTTACGGTGAAAATCTCTTGGTCGAGGCCGTTGTACATACGTTGCAGCATAGGGTCGTGCGCGGCGTCTTCAGATGCCACGGGGAAGTACTCCTCTATACGCGAAATGCCATTGAGGCTCATGTTTTGTGTGATCTCAACGGCATTCGTACTCCATGGAGTAATCATCTCGCGTCGCGGGCCTACAAAGAATCCGCTGAGCGTCTGTTCGTTCAGAAGCGTAGCGTTGTCATACAGCCACGAGAGTTCTTTCACCTCTGCATCGCCCGGGAGATGGTCTATCTGTGTCGCGATGACAGAATTGGATGGTGTCTGGAAGAATATTACCATAGTTCTGTTGCTTGATATATTGTTTTTAGTTGACGAGTTAACGAGTT
>CALZMB010000080.1 GCA_945788485.1 uncultured bacterium
TTCATGGGCATCGACAAACAAAATTGCGCTTTCTTCCAATTCCGACACGGGCGAAAACTGGGATGGCATGCGCGACCTTGACCACAAGTCAAGCAACGTAAACAAATGTGTCAAAGCGTATGTGAAATACCTCGTTGACGACCTGGGATATACGGGCTTCAGATATGACATGGTGAAAGGCTTCGCGGCAAGCTATGTAGGCATGTACAACACCTACGCACAGCCGCAGTTCTCAGTGGGCGAACACTGGGGCAACGTGTCTGAGGCTAAGGACTGGATAAACGGAACTACAACGAACGGAGCACGACAGTCGGCTGCCTTCGACTTCCAGTTCCACTACCGGCTCTATGATGCAGTCAGCACCAACAACTGGAACAAGCTGAACACCAACTCAGACTATCTCACAAAGAGCGGCAGCGAGTACAACCGATATTCCGTGACATTCGTAGAGAACCACGATACACAGTATCGGTCGTCGGATTCGCCCGGCTCTTGCCCCATCAGCTCGCATATTCTGGCGTGCAACGCGTTCATGCTTGCCCATCCCGGTACGCCTTGCGTATTCCTCAAGCACTGGCTTGCATACAAGAACGACATAAAGAAGATGATCTCTGCGCGCAAGCTCGCCGGCATCACCAACACCAGCACATTCAGCATGCCATACATCTCACAGTATTATACCTCTGTGCTTGCAGACGACAAGCTGCTCGCCATCGTAGGCTCAAACCCCAAGGCTTTTACCCCTTCAGCAGAATACAAAAAAATCTGCGAGGGAGACGGATATGTCTATTATGTAAAGAACACTGTCGATACAAGCGGATGGAACGCCATTCTCGAACGCATTGCAGCAGAGGACGAGGCTGAACCGGAAGAGCCATACACAGACCATGAGGCCACCATCTATGTCAAGGCCGCGATGCCGGCAGGATGGGCAAGCGGATATGTCAACTACTGGGTGTGGAGCGACACAGACGGTTCCAAGCTCTGCACAAACAAAACATGGCCGGGCGACAAGGTCACTCAGACAAAGACCGTTGACGGAGAGACATGGTTCTACTGCACATACACCGTCACCAAGTCCAACCATCCTATCAACATTGTGCTCTCAACAGGCACAGGATCGCCTCAGACCCTCGACTTCAAAGGCATTGAGAACGACACCTACCTTGAGATTCTGCCAACCCAGATCAGCGGCAAGAACCAGATCAAGGATGTCACCTCAGAACACACGTCTGGCATAAAGGACATCACAGCCGACGAGGCTGAGGGCGCAAACGGTGTCTATGGCATCGACGGACGCTATCTCGGCAAGGATGCAGACGCTCTACGGCCCGGGCTTTATGTCGTGAACGGAAAGAAGATGGCTGTCAGGAGATGACACCTATTATATATATACAGAAGCTGTCCCCGCCGCAGGACACAACGGCAGGGACAGCCTCAGGCTTAACCAGAACTGCCTAACTTAACCGACACTAAGACTATGAAGAAACTACTATTAGCGTGCGCCATGACTCTGCTGACTACGGCAGCAAAGGCACAGCACGGCACATTCGTGGGCGGAGACATCTCGATGCTGCCCGCATACGAGGCAAGCAGCACCACCTACCTCGACGGAAAAGGCAACAAGATTGCCGACCTTATCCAGTGGCTCATCAGCGACTGCGGATGGAACTCGTTCAGAGTGAGACTCTTTGTCAATCCGACTGAACGCGGCACCGGTAAGACTGGAGTGGTGCAGGACATCGACTACGTGAAGGCTCTCGGCAAACGCATCAAGGCTGCCGGAGGCAAGTTCATGCTCGACTTCCACTATTCCGACTCCTGGGCCGACCCTACAAACCAGGTGACACCTGCATCATGGGCAGACTGTACGACACCGCAGCAGAAGGCAGACCGCCTCTACTCCTACACCAAGGAGTCGTTACAAGCACTCGTAGCAGCAGGAGCAACGCCGGACTTCGTGCAGGTGGGCAATGAGATAACCTACGGAATGGTAGGCATAAAGGTCTGGCCATACGACAGCAAAGAGAGCGACTGGGACGGATTCCTGACCGTCCTGAAGGCCGGATGCAAGGCAGTGAGGGAGGTTTGTCCCAAGGCAAAGATTGTCATCCACACCGAGAGGTCGGGCGAGTCGGCCAGAACATACTACTACTACAACAAGCTCAAGGAGGCAGCAGTGGACTACGACATCGTCGGACTGTCCTACTATCCCTTCTATCACGGCGATCTCACCGCCCTCAAGGCCACTCTTCTGCTCCTCAAGCGTGACTTCCCCGACAAGGAAGTGCAGATTGTAGAGACTGCCTACCCTATTCAGTGGTGGCCTGAAGGCAAGACAGTTGACACCCGCTCCACATGGCCTGTGGAAGAAGGAAAGTGCGACGGGCAGTACGCATTTACCAAAGACCTGATTGCAACCCTCGCCGATTGCGACAACGTGAAAGGCCTCTACTGGTGGTTCCCCGAGGAAGCGGGCAACGGCGACGGAGCCAACTGGGATACGAAAGAGGGCATCGTCATCTCCCAATGGCTCAACAGAGGACTGTGGTGGCCGAAAGTCTCAGGCGCAGGACACTGGCCTCTGATGACCGAAGAAGGAGGAGTGCTGTGGCTCATGAAGTCTTTCCTCAACCCCGAAGCAGCAGGAATGACTACACCAGAGACTGCCGGAGACAACACAGCAGGCAACAACCGCATATACAACATAAACGGACAATATTGCGGAAAAGACATGACGAAACTGCCGAAAGGCATATATATACAGAACGAACGAAAAATTATAAACAAATAAGGCATACCGCATCACACATTGTCTCTACAAGAACAATAGTGCAGGGATGATTGAGTGACTGCTCATGCCATACAAAACCACCTACGAAAAAAAATGAAAATTACTTTCTGTTTGCGCTACCAGACGCACATCGGCGAAGAGTTGTGTGTCAACATCTGCCAACCTGACGGCGCCGTGAAGCAGTATCGCATGCACTCCACAGACAACATCAAGTGGAAGACCATTGTCGATACTGACATCAAAGAGGGAACATCCACCGACTATTACTATTCTGTTTACAGGCAAGAAACAGAACTGCGCCGCGAGTGGCAGTCTCTTCCACACCGTCTGGACTGCGTGCGCCAAGGCTCATACACCTGCTATGACGCATGGAACGACATACCGGAAGACTCTTATCTCTACAGTTCCGCATTCACAGAGTGCATACAACATAGAGACTTGCAGGCTGTGCCACAGACGACATTGCAGATGCCTGTCGTCATAAAGGTAAAGGCTCCGCAGGTTCGCAAGGGCGAGAAACTCTATCTTGCAGGCGACGGCGTGGTGCTGGGCGAATGGCGCAGCGACCTTGCAACACCGATGTACGAGCATCAGCAAAACGAATGGGTTGCCGTACTTGACGCTTCACGCTGCTCTGAAGCCATCATAAAGTTCAAATTCATCGTCAAGAAAGATTCGGACGACCCTTCTATCATCTGGGAAGAAGGCGACAACAGAAGCATCCAACTGCCAGAAATGAGAGAAGGCGAGGTGCTCGTATATGAACTGAACCGTGTATGGCTGAACCTCCCTCAGCAGAAGTATGCCGGAACGGCGGTGCCTGTCTTTGCGCTCCGTTCAGAAGGCTCGTTTGGCGTAGGTGACTTCGGCGACCTCAAAATGATGATAGACTGGGTTGAGAAAACTGGACAGCGAGTGCTGCAGGTGCTGCCTATCAACGACACGACACTCACGCACACATGGACAGACTCTTATCCTTACAGCTGCATCTCTATCTTCGCACTGCACCCAATGTATTGCGACCTTCGCCAACTTCCTGCCATTGCCGACGCAAAAATGGCTGAAGAGATGGAAGCTCTGCGTCAAGAACTGAATGCCCTGCCACAGATTGACTACGAGCGTGTGAACGAAGCGAAAGACAAATATCTCCGCCTCATCTTTGAACAAGAGGGCAAAGCAGTGCTGGCATCTGCTGATTTCAAGGCATGGTTTGCAGAAGAGGAGCAGTGGCTTGTGCCTTTCGCGCAATACAGCGTGCTGCGCGACACATACGGCACACCTGACTACACACAGTGGAAAGACCATAACGTATGGGACGAGGCAGACCGCAAGGCTCTCACCAACAACCGTACAAAGGCATACAAAGAGGTCGCGTTCTTCTATTATCAGCAATATGTGCTCGCGACACAGATGAAAGCAGCTCATGACTATGCACGCAACGCATCTGTAGTTTTGAAGGGCGACATACCTATCGGAGTGAACCGCCACGGCTGTGACGCTTGGATGGAACCGCGCTACTTCAACCTCAACGGTCAGGCGGGTGCTCCGCCAGACAGCTTCTCTGTCAACGGACAGAACTGGGGCTTCCCGACATACAACTGGGACGAGATGTTGAAAGACGACTGCGCATGGTGGATTCGCCGCTTCTCAAATATGGCGAAATACTTCGACGCTTATCGCATCGACCACGTCCTGGGCTTCTTCCGCATCTGGGAGATACCTATCCACGCTGTCCACGGACTTCTCGGACAGTTCCAGCCGGCACTCGGCATGTCTGTCCAGGAGATAGAACAGTATGGCCTGCACTGGAACGAAGAGCTCATGACACAGCCATTCATCACCGACTGGGTTATCAACCGATGGTTCGGAGATAACGGCAACTATGTGCGTGAGACATTCCTTGACCACACTCACGACGACTGCTACCGCATGAAGCCTGAGTTCGACACCCAGCGTAAGGTAGAGGCTTACTTCCTTGCAAAATACAACGGCGATGCCGCTGCTATCAGTCAAGAGGATGCTGCATTGCGCGACACGCTCTACGCACTGATAAGCAATGTCCTTTTCTTGCGCGATCATAAGGATGCCAACAAGTTCCATCCGCGCATCTCTTCACAGTTCGACCCATGCTATGAGACACTGTGGGATGTTGACAAGAACGCCTACAACACTCTGTACAACGACTATTTCTACCGCCGCAACAACCACTTCTGGTATCACGAGGCGATGAAGAAGATGCCAAAACTCGTCAACGCGACAAGAATGCTTGTATGTGCCGAAGACCTTGGCATGGTGCCAGACTGTGTGCCTTGGGTTATGAACGAGCTGAAGATTCTCTCGCTTGAGATACAGACGATGCCAAAAGAGACCAATCTTCGCTTTGGCATACTCGGTCACAACCCATACCGTTCTGTCTGCACAATATCAAGCCACGACACAGCAACGATGCGTATGTGGTGGGACGAAGACTGGGGACAGACACAAGACTACTACCAGTCGCGCCTCTATCGCGGCGGTGACGCACCTCATCCAATGCCGGGCTGGCTGGCACGCGATATAGTCTATCGCCATCTCGCATGTCCTTCGATGCTCTGCATACTCACTCTGCAAGACTGGCTCGCTACAGACGAGAAGATACGTCTGGCAGACGCGAACGCCGAGCGTATCAACATACCGGCAAACCCGAAACACTATTGGCGCTACCGTATGCATCTCACACTCGAGCAACTGCTCTCAAGCGACGAGTTCAACTATTCGCTTCAGGGACTTGTCCGTGAGACAATGAGATAAAGACATGAGCATGATGTCTCCGTGACACATGCCATCACCCAACCGCAAGGGGAAACCACAGGGCACACAATCCTGTTGTTCCCCTTTGCCGTTTTACGTTTTTCTGTCTATATGAACTTCACCTGTACAATAAAACGAAACAACAATATGCGTAAACAAACTTTATCTGTATTTCTACTTGCTATGGGAGCAATAAATGCCATGGCTCAGGAGATGACATGGAGCCCTACGGCGACACGCTTTGCTCTATGGTCACCATCTGCCGATTCTGTAAAAGTGAACATCTATGCAGAGGGGCTCGGAGGCTCACCTCTCCGTTCTCTCTCTCTCCGCAAAGAGAACACGGGCGACAAATGGGTCGCTCTGCTGCCCGGAGACAACAAAGGCAAGTTCTATACTTTCCAAATAAAGAAAGGCGGGAAGTGGCTTGAAGAGAACCCCGGCATATCAGCAAAGGCTGTAGGAGTGAACGGTCAGCGCGGCGCCATCATCGACCTTCGCGACACAAACCCTGCTGGATGGGAGAACGACCGCGCTCCTCTCTTCTCCGGACAGAAGGATGCTGTCATCTACGAGATGCACTATCGCGACTTCTCGATGGACAATGAATCGGGCATAAAGAACAAAGGCAAGTTCATTGCTCTCACAGAGCGCGGCACACGCAATGCTGCCGGCCTCTCAACCGGCATTGATCATCTGAAAGAGCTTGGCGTTACACATGTGCATCTCCTTCCGTCCTACGACTACGGAAGCATCGACGAGACGACCGGCAACGCTTACGGCGGCGGCAACCGCGTGCCTTCTACCTACAACTGGGGCTACGACCCGGTCAACTACAACGTGCCGGAAGGCTCGTACAGCACCGACGCCTACACCCCAACCACCCGCATCCGCGAGTTCAAGGAGATGGTGATGGCGTTGCACAAGGCGGGCATCCGCGTCGTGATGGATGTTGTCTATAACCACGTCTTTGACTTGGAGAAGAGCAGTTTCGAACGCACTGCACCGGGCTATTTCTTCCGCCACAACGCTGACGGAACGGCAGCCAACGCCTCTGGTTGCGGCAATGAGACTGCCTCGGAGACAGAGATGTTCCGCAACTATATGGTAGAGAGCATCGAATACTGGATGAAAGAATATCACGTTGACGGTTTCCGCTTCGACCTTATGGGCATCCACGACATCGAGACGATGAACCTCATCCGTCAGAAAGCCCAGTCCATTGACCCCAACGTAGTGCTCTACGGCGAGGGCTGGGCAGCCTCTTCACCTGTCCTGCCCGCAGAGCAGCTGGCTATGAAAGCCAACACGGCACGTCTTGGAGGCATCGCAGCCTTCGGCGATGAGATGCGCGACGGTCTGCGTGGCGGTTGGCAGGACGACAAAGAAGGCGCTTTCCTTGTCGCCATACCAGGCAACGAAGAGAGCGTGAAGTTCGGCATCGTAGGCGCAATAGCTCATCCTGGCGTTGACATGACAAAGGTGAACTACAGCAAAGACCCATGGGCAGCACAGCCACAGGAGATGATAAGCTATGTCTCATGCCATGACGACATGTGCCTTGCTGACCGCATTAAATGTACACTCGACCATATCGCGCAGAAAAAGAACGCCATGAAGACAAGCGACCCTGCCGCACGCCGCCGTCTGCAGAAGCTGGCAGAGACAGCGGTTCTGACATCTCAGGGCGTTCCGTTCATTTGGAACGGCGACGAGATTATGCGCGACAAGAAAGGTGTTCACAATTCCTTCTCTTCTCCAGACAGCATCAACACCATCCCGTGGGCACAGAAGACAGAATACAAAGATGTGTTTGATTATGTCGCAGCCCTCGTCAAGATGCGCAAGTCTCACCCTGCTTTCCGCATGGGATGTGCAGAGATGGTTCGCGAGAACCTCACTTTCCTGCCAGTGAAAGGCAGCAACATCATCGCATGGACCATTAACGGCAAGGCGGCAGGCGACGAGTGGGGCAAGATTGTTGTCATCCTCAACTCAAACACAAAGGCAGTGAAACAGATTGTACCTATGGCTACATACACCGTTGTATGCGCCGACGGCAAGGTTGATACGGCAGGCATACGCACCATAAAGGGCAAGAGCGTCACCGTTCCGGCACAATCTGCAATCATCATGTATTGTGAATAAGCAGACGAGTAAACGAGTTGAGAAGTTTATTATTTGATAGTTGTATTTGAAAAACAATCGTCACAATGAAAAAGAAGATATTGCTTTCGCTGTTTCTCATGGCATCTGTCGCCGTCATGCACGCACAGAGATACATCAGCCATCAGCAGAACGGAAACAGCGTCAGCGTGAAGAACGAGGCGGGCACATTGTTTCTCGTCCCGTACAATGACTATATAATAAAGGTGTATCAGGAACCAGACAGCGCAATCTGCGGAGAGCGCGAGAGCGTCGCTGTTGTAGCACAGCCCGCATCCGCCTTCTCCATCGAGGATACATCCAATGCCCTGCTGCTTAAGACGCGCGGCACAACGGTCACGCTGAACAAGGCAGACTGCACACTGTCGTTTGCCGATGCCCATGGCAATGTGCGTCTGAAAGAGCGCACTGCCCTTGACAACAGCGGCGAAGAGAAGGGCGTGGCGTTCGCGCCGATGGGAGACGTGGCATTCTACGGGGGCGGCTACAACGGAGTGTCTGCCAACATCGACGGCATGGAGCTCTCGATGAATAACCAGCCGCAATACGGTTGGGAGATGGGCCGCAAAGGTTCGCTCAATCTCAACATCCCGTTCATCGTCTCCACCAATGGCTACGGCCTGCTCTTCGACAACCAGTACATGGGCTCAATCATTCGTCCTTCGTCAACAGAGGGCACGACCTACCGCAGCAAAAGCCCTTCGCCCTTCGCCTACTACTATGTCGGCGGCGACGGCACAATGGCGTCAGTGATGACAAACTACACCCATCTGACCGGCCGTCAGGACTTGCCGGCGTATTGGACTCTCGGCTATGTCACGTCAAAATACGGATATTTCTCTCGCAAAGAGACTGAGAAAGTGGTGTCAGACATACAAGCCATACAGTTCCCTATCGACGGTGTGGTGCTTGATTTGTACTGGCAGGTTGACACCACTTCACAGATGGGCAACCTTCAGTGGTTTCTGCCTCGCTGGCCAGAGCCAGAAAAGATGACCGCCGGTCTGCTTGAGAAAGGTGTCCACACCGTTGTCATCAGCGAGCCATACGTCACGTCTCGTTCAGACAACTACACCTTGCTGAAAGAGAAGGGGTGGCTCGCCGACGACTCCGTGGAGCAGATGGCATGGCTTGAGGCAGACCCTGTGGGCATGATAGACATCACCAACCCAGATGCTGCTGCATGGATGTGGAGCTACTACCGCAAGGCTGCCCGCCAGGGTGTCACTGGCTGGGGG
>CALZMB010000081.1 GCA_945788485.1 uncultured bacterium
TATAAATAAAGTTAAATCAAAGTGTTGCGGAATTAAGGATATATAAATTAGTGTGGGCTTTCAGCGTTGCTCGTTTCGCAAGCAGTGCAATGCGAAAGCCTCAGAACGTGGAACGAGCGACAGGAGCTGGCTTCACGTTTTTTATTAGTTTGTATGCAGGCACATATCTTTATTGACCGTCAACCTTTCTTCAAGGGGTTCCATCCCTGCGCTTTGAGTTCAAACTCGTTATTGTCTCGTGTGACGAGGATGTTGCCGAATTCTTTCTTTGTTATGTGTCCGATGAGTTTCACATTGTCCATGCTCTCTATCTTTGAGAGGTCTCCGATGGGAACGGTGAAGAGCAGTTCGTAGTCTTCCCCTCCATTCAGAGCGCATGTAGTGAGGTTCATGTTGAACTCTTCTGCTGTTACGGCGGTCTGATAGTCGATTGGTATGTTCTTCTCGAATATTCGGCATCCGCAACCGGACTGTTTGCAGATGTGCATGAGTTCGGAAGAAAGGCCGTCAGAGATGTCAATCATTGCCGTAGGTTTGATGCCGTTTTCTCTGAGCTGTCGTATGATGTCGCCTCTTGCCTCTGGTTTTATCTGACGTTCAAGCAGGTATTCTTTCCCGGCGAAGTCGGGGTCGAACTGGAGTTGGCTGAGACGTCTGTTGTATTCTTCTGCATTACCTTTTGCCTGCTTTTTTATCTCCTGCAACTGCTGATAATATACGGTTTTCTCCCTTTCGAGCAGCTGGAGTCCCATGTACGCCGCTCCGAGGTCTCCCGAGACGCAGATGAGGTCAGTGTCTTTCGCTCCGTTGCGCATGACGATGTCTTCCTTTCGTGCCTCTCCGATGCATGTGATGCTGATGGCAAGTCCTGTCATTGATGATGTGGTGTCACCACCGACGATATCGACGTTCCATTTGTCGCAAGCGAGTCTGAGTCCTTTGTAGAATGCTTCGATGTTTTCGACGGTGAATGATTTGGACAAAGCGATAGAGACAGTCATCTGCCGTGGCGTTGCATTCATGGCGAAGATGTCGCTTATATTCACCATGGCAGATTTATAGCCGAGGTGTTGCAGGTCGATGTATGTGAGGTCGAAGTGTATGCCTTGCATCAGGAGGTCGGTTGTGACAAGCGTCTGCATACCGTTGTCGTATGCTATGACGGCGCAGTCGTCGCCGATGCCTTTCAGCGTAGAGCTGTTATGTGTCTTGATGTCTTTAGAGAGACGTTCTATAAGTCCGAACTCTCCGATTTCTGAAATGTTCATTATTAGATAATAGAGATTATTTCTTTTTGTCTTTGTTTGTTCTCTGATGCTGTCTCTTTTCCTCCTCTTTGTTTTTCATTTTTGAGAGGATGGAGTTCTTGGAATTTTTGTGTACGTAGCTTAGGATGTATTCATCAAACTGCTCTTGCTGTTCGAGCATGAATTCGATTTCTATGGGCAGAGCATAGATGTTGTCTTTGACATCTTCGCTCAAACCGTCGAGGTCTATCAGTCGCGCAGCATCTTTCTCTGTTGTTATAATCATGCGTTTCTGCGGCATAGAATCGAAGATGTTGTTTATCTTTGCAGCGTCTTTCGCCGTGAAGCTATGATGGTCGGCGAATGAGAGCGGGGTTATATTCTTCGAACAGTTCTGCAAGTCAGCCAGCAGATGTTGCGGCGAGGCTATGCCAGTGACGACGAGGAGGTTGTGTTCGTCGCTTATCTTCTCTAAGGGAATCATAGAGGCTTTTGAGAAGACGGGTCGCAGATTGCCGTATCTTAGTGTGGTGAAGAACAGTTTCTGGTATGGATAGAGGTCCATCGCCTTTGTTATGACGCGGAAGTCCATGGGTCTGAGATTCTTCGGGCACTTTGTCACGATGACTACATCAGCGCGGCGTTTCCCTTCCTTGGGTTCTCTGAGGCATCCGGCAGGCAGGAGCTTGTCATATACGATAAGCCTGTGATAGTCCACGAGCAGGATATTGACTCCCGGCTTGACGTATCTGTGCTGATATGCGTCGTCGAGCAGAATGACATCCGTGTCTTTTGTCTTTTCTTCGTTTCTGAGTCTTGTTATGCCTTCGCATCTGTCAGCATTGACGGCGACATGTATGTTTTTACCGTATTTCATATACATCTGATACGGTTCGTCGCCTATCTGGCGTGCGTTGACGTCCTTTTCGGCGAGGATATATCCTTTTGTCCTTCGTTTATATCCTCTGCTTAGCACGGCGACCTTCACTTTGTCTTGCAACAGGCGTATGAGGTATTCGACATGCGGTGTCTTCCCCGAGCCTCCAACCGTGATGTTTCCGACAGAGATGACGGGCATAGTGAAACTCCTGCTCTTCAATATTCCCATATCGAAGAGCAGGTTTCTGAACGATACTCCAATGCCGTACAGGAAGCTGAGCGGCAGGAGTGACTTATGTATTTTTATGTAATCGCCTTCCAAGATTCTTTTATTTCAGGTTGAGGATGAAAGGTACTCTCGCCTGTATTGGCGACTGTTCGTTGAGTGTCCTGACGAGTACGAATGGTTCGTAGAACGCTCCGAGGTTTTTGCGCATCTGTTCGTCGAGTTCATTTCCGCCTCCGTTGACAGTCTGGCTGATGAACTGCGTAGCCCAGTCTGCTTCGAGCGGATAGTCAGCAGTGTGATATTCCTTGAGGTTGGCGAGTTGTGCGGCTTTTTTCACAGCGATGTCGAGTGTTCCGAGCTGATCGACGAGTTTCAGTTTCTTGGCATCCTGTCCGAGCCATACCCTGCCCTGCGCAATCTTCTCGACGTCTTCAACCTTCATCTTACGTCCGTCAGCGACGCGTTTTCTGAACAGTTCGTATCCTTTGTTGATATATGTCTGTATGAACGCTATCTCCTGTTCTGTGAGCGGCCGTGCGATGGCGACAGGCGAGAAAGCAGAGTTTTTGTGTGTCTTCACCTCGTCGAATCTCAGTCCGAGTTTCTGTGTGAGCAGTCCGCTCATGTCAGGCAGCAGTCCGAAGATTCCGATTGAGCCAGTCAGTGTTGTCGGTTCAGCTACGATATATGAAGCGTTGCACGCCATGTAATATCCGCCGGATGCCGCCATTCCGCCCATAGAGACGACTACGGGCTTCACTTTCTTCAGTTCGGAGATATAGTGCCACATCTGCTCTGAGGCATAAGCGTCGCCTCCGCCGCTGTTGATACGTATGACAACCGCTTTCACGTCGTCGTCGTTCATGAGGCTCTCCATGTCTTTGCACACGTCTTTTGCGACAATCTGGGAGTTTGCGGAGCTGCCATATCCGGCAGCCTTAGACATGACTATGTCGCCCTGGCAATAATACACTGCAATCTCTTCGCCTTTGTCGGCATATACGCCTTTCTTTGTTTCAGCCGTTGCCATGGTTTTCACGGACACCTGGTTGACAGCCTCATCTTCATCAATGCCGAGGCGTTTCTTCACCTCCGCCTTCACCTGGTCGGCATAGAGCAGATTGTCAACCATCTTCTTCGCCTTGATGTCGGCGGCATTCTCGAACAGCATCACGCCGTCGGCGTATGTGTTGAGCTGGCTGACGCTGATGCCGCGTGATTTCGACACCTCGTTGACGATGTTCTCCCAGAGGCCCGTGATGTATTTTGTCACCTGTTCTCTGTTAGCTTCGCTCATGCCCGTCTCTGTGAAGAGTTCTGTCGCGCTTTTGTATGTTCCGACCTTGATGGCATTGAATCTGACGCCAATTTTCTCAAGCATGTCCTTATAGTACATAGGCTGCGATGCAATGCCTCTCCATTCGAGATGTCCGAGAGGGTTGAGATAAACCTTGTCTGCTGCAGAAGCGAGATAGTATGTGCCCTGCATATAGTCGTCGCCGTATGCGACAATCCATTTCTTTGTCTGCTTGAATTCGAGGAGTTTTGCCCTTATCTCCTGCAGCGTGGCATAGTCAGAGGCAATGATACCGGCCTTGATGTAAATGCCTTTTATCTTGTCGTTGTCTTTTGCTTTCTCTATTGCGGCGAGAATATCGTTGAGTCCGAGAGAGTTAGTCTCGTTGCCTGTCAACATTCCGAGTATGTCTTCTCCGCTCTTCTCTGTTATGTTGCCCTGCAGATTGAGTACGAGGACCGAGTTGTCCTTAATCTCCGGCTGCGATGAGCTTGATGCCAATGTGCCTATCAGGCTAATGATGCCGAAGGCGATGATGATGCCAAATGTCAGGAAGACGCCGATGACAGTGGCGAAAACGTTCTTAAAAAAATCTTTCATGTGTCAAATCGTTTATAGTTTACAGACGGCGGTGTATTGTATCCGCCTTTATATCATAAGACGTATGCTGCATGATGAAAACTACAGGGCGAATACTAATTTTTGTTAACAATGTGGATTCTCGGCATAGCTTGTTGTCTTGCGAATCGGCTTGTGGCAGAAACACTGACGACACATACCAGACAGAAGCGATGTCCTGTCCGATATGCGTCGTCAATATTGTTTTCAGCCTTTTTTGGCTGTCGTTACGTTCGGTTTCAGTTCAGCTGTCATTATTATTCTTTGTCCATGAGTAGCTTCATCATCGTAGCTGCTGAATAAGCTACAGATGTGCCAGGACCGAAGATAGCTGCTACGCCAGCCTTGTAGAGGAAGTCATAGTCCTGTGCAGGGATTACGCCGCCTGCTATGACCATGATATCGTCGCGTCCCAGTTTGTGCAGCTCTTCGAAGAGTTGCGGGATGAGAGTCTTGTGACCGGCAGCGAGTGAAGAGACGCCGATGATATGGACGTCGTTCTCCACCGCCTCGCGTGCTGCTTCGGCAGGTGTCTGGAACAGCGGTCCCATATCGACATCATATCCACAGTCGGCATAGCCAGTGGCTACGACCTTGGCGCCACGGTCGTGTCCGTCCTGTCCCATCTTCGCGATGAAGATGCGCGGGCGGCGACCTTCTTTCTCTGCAAACTCGTTTGTCAGGCGTACAGCCTCTTCAAATTGGTCATCCTTCTTGTACTCAGAAGAATAGACACCGGAAATAGTGCGTACCACAGCTTTATATCTTCCTACAATTACTTCACATGCGTCACTTATCTCACCGAGTGTACAACGAACCTTAGCACATTCTACAGCGGCTTCGAGGAGGTTGCCCTTACCTGTGCGTACGACCTCAGTAAGAGCTTCGAGAGCCTTGCGGCACGCCTCGTTGTCGCGTTTTGCCTTGAGTTCCTTGATAGCCTCTTCCTGCTGCAGGCGTACAGCGGTGTTATCTACTTCGAGGATGTCGATTGGGTCCTCATGGTCGAGACGGTACTTGTTTGTGCCTACGATGGTCTGCGCTCCGGAGTCGATACGGGCCTGTGTGCGTGCGGCAGCCTCTTCGATGCGCATCTTAGGCACACCAGTCTCGATAGCCTTTGCCATGCCGCCGAGCTTCTCGATTTCCTGGATATGCTCCCATGCCTTGTCCACGAGTTCCTTGGTGAGAGACTCTACATAGTAAGAGCCAGCCCACGGGTCGATTTCCTTGCATACCTTTGTCTCGTTCTGGATGTAAATCTGCGTGTTGCGCGCGATACGTGCAGAGAAGTCGGTAGGCAGTGCGATGGCCTCGTCGAGCGAGTTGGTGTGGAGCGACTGTGTGTGTCCGAGCACGGCAGCCATAGCTTCGATACATGTACGTCCGACGTTGTTGAACGGGTCCTGCTCTGTGAGCGACCATCCAGATGTCTGCGAGTGTGTGCGGAGAGCCATAGACTTCGGGTTCTTTGCGCCGAAGCTCTTCACTATCTTTGCCCACAACAGACGGCCGGCACGCATCTTGGCAATCTCCATGAAGTGGTTGACGCCGATGGCCCAGAAGAACGAGAGACGCGGAGCGAAGGCATCGATATCGATGCCTGCATTGACGCCGGCGCGGAGATAGTCCATACCGTCAGCGAGGGTGTAGGCAAGCTCGATGTCTGCCGTTGCGCCTGCCTCCTGCATGTGATAGCCGGAGATGGAGATGCTGTTGAACTTTGGCATATACTTAGATGTATATTCAAAGATGTCAGCGATGATCTTCATCGAGAATGCAGGCGGATAGATGTATGTGTTGCGCACCATGAACTCCTTGAGGATATCGTTCTGGATGGTGCCTGCCATCTCTTCAAGTTTTGCGCCCTGCTCAAGGCCAGCCACGATATAGAACGCCATGATCGGGAGCACGGCGCCGTTCATTGTCATTGAGACAGACATCTTGTTGAGCGGGATGCCGTCGAAGAGCACTTTCATGTTCTCGACAGAACAGATAGATACACCTGCCTTGCCTACATCGCCTACCACGCGCTGGTTGTCCGGGTCGTAGCCGCGGTGTGTAGGGAGGTCGAAAGCGACAGAGAGGCCTTTCTGGCCAGAGGCGAGGTTGCGGCGATAGAAGGCGTTTGACTCTTCTGCCGTAGAGAAGCCTGCATACTGACGTATGGTCCACGGACGGAACGGATACATCATAGAGTACGGGCCGCGGAGGAACGGCGGGATGCCGGCAGCATAGTCAAGATGCTCCATGCCTTCGAGGTCTTCCTTCGTATATACTGACTTCACTTCTATGTGCTCCGGCGTCTTCCATACCGGAGACACGTTGTTCTCCTTTTGCCAGTCGAGACCGTTTTTCTTCTCGATACCAGCAAAGATATCTATATTCTTAAAATCTTTTCTTGCCATAACTTAGATACCGAGTTTTTCGTTAAACATCTTCAATGTCTCAAGCTGGTTCACCTTCACGTGGATGAAGTTCTCGATGCCGGCAGCCTTCAGGTCGTCGGCGCAAGCCGGTGCGCCTGCCACGACGAAGAGGGCACGGTTGTCGAGATATTTGTATGCCGGAACGGCGTACTCTGCATACTCATCGTCGCTCGAACAGATGACAACGATGTCGGCGCCTGCCTTCAGCGCTGCGTCAACACCCTCTTCTACGGTCTTGAAGCCGAGGTTGTCGATGACCTTGTAGCCGGCGCAAGCGAGGAAGTTGGTAGAGAACTGCGCGCGTGCCTGTCTCCACACGAGGTTGCCGATGGTGAGCATGAAAGCTACCGGCTGCTTCTCTGCCTTCTCTGTACGGAGACGGAGGGCCTCGAAGTCGGCGCTGAGGCGTGCCTGGTTGATGGTCTTATAGACTGTCTCTTCCTGGCTCTTGCAGCAGCACTGCTTCACGAGAGGCTCTTTGCCGTCGCTCTGCTCGATGAAGTTAGGGAACTGGTTGGTGCCGAGGATGAACTCTCTGCGCTGTGCGGCATGCAGATGGCGCTTGTCGTTTGTGGCGTTGATGTCGTCCTGAACGGTGCCTGCCTTCACGGCAGCGAGGAAACCGCCCTGCTCTTCAACAGCGAGGAATATCTTCCATGCCTCGTTGGCGAGCGACGATGTGAGTTCTTCGATGTAATATGAACCGGCTGACGGGTCAACGACGGTAGCGAAGTGGCACTCTTCTTTCAGCAGGAGCTGCTGGTTGCGCGCTATGCGCTCAGAGAACTCGTTTGGCGTCTCGTATGCGGCGTCGAACGGAGTGACGACGATAGAGTGTACGCCTGCCAGTGCCGCTGACATGGACTCTGTCTGCGAACGGAGCATATTGACGTATGCGTCGAAGAGCGTCATGTTGTAGCGCGATGTCTCGGCGTTGACAACCATCTTGCAAGCACAGTCGCAGAGCGGCTCAAACTGCTTCACGATGTCTGCCCACAGGAGACGTGCGGCGCGGAATTTGGCTATCTCCATGAAGTAGTTCTCAGAGATGCCCATGTTGAATTTGATCTTGCGTGCAGCGAGAGTAGGCTCCACGCCTGCCTCTACAAGCTGCTGCATATACTCTGCTCCCCATGCGAGGGCGTAGCCCAGCTCCTGCACGATGTATGCTCCGGCATTGTTCAACGCTACGGTGTTGACAGAGATGACACGGAAGTGGGGATAGTCTTTCACTGCCTCGATGAGAGGTTTAGCGAACTGTAGCAGAGCCTCGGTGTCTTTGCCTTTAACTACAATCTTCTCAATCGGGTCCCAGTCGATAGACGCAACGATTTTCTCTTTGTCGTAGCCCTTCTCCTGGAAATAAGCCACAAGAATCTCAGCGAGCTCTACGCTGTGGCGCTTGCATGTAGAGAAGTTCAGCTCAACGCAGTCGCAGAAGATGCCGTTGAGCAATGTCTCGACATATTCTTTCGACACCTCTTTGCCCGGAATGCGGAAGCCGAGCGATGTGACGCCCTTGTTGAGCACATCTAACGCCTTCTCGTTGGCTTCTTTTGCCGAAGCTGCTACGATGTTCTGACGTACATACCATTCGTTGTCGTGCTTCTTGTTGCCGCGGACAAAAGGATATTCGCCCGGAAGAGACAACGGTGTCTGAAGTTTTTCAACATCTTCACGTCTATAGAAAGGTTGCACATTAAAACCTTCATTAGTCCGCCACACCAGTCGCTTCTGGAAGTCAGCTCCTTTGAGATCGACCTCGATCTTGTCGAGCCATTCCTGCTTTGTAGGCGCAACGAACTCCTGGAAGAGTTTTTCGTTGTTGTTAGCCATAATGTTTTAAGTTTTATATGTTTATGTTTTTTAGGATTGAGTGCGTCTTTTTCCAATATTTAAGGTGGGGTGAAACGCAAACCTGCCGCGCAACATACAATTGCTGTGCTCCGCGTCGGACGAAGCATGGTTTGACGTGCAAATGTACTACAATTTGACGGAATGAGCAAATAAAACTGATTAAAAATATCTTAAATCGGTCGTTATACCGTCTTCTCAAGCATTTTTGACCTCGTTTCGCGTGTATTTTTTATGTATATTTTATACATTATATTAACGTGAGTTCGATGAATTCAAAATAGACTCAGCTGTGTGTCTAATGTACGTTGTACATTGATACACGGCTTTTTGGGAAACATACAATAAGCGGCGATAGCTCCCAACAGGTTCACGATGAAATTGTCAAAGCACCTGTGTCT
>CALZMB010000082.1 GCA_945788485.1 uncultured bacterium
GTAGAGAAACGTAAGTGAAAGAGTTTTCATCATCGAAGTAGTAGTTCTGCCATTCAGTGCCGTTGTCGATGTGTGAGTAGTAAGCTGAGAGGTTGAAAGCCACGATCGGGAGTTTCATCTGGTAGCTGAATTCAGACGAGAAGACGCGTTCGTTGTGTAGGTCTCTGACGAAATCGTTGTTCACTTCTGGAGCGGCGAATGCTGTAGCTGCCTGTGGCGCTCTCCATTCGTATCCTGCTCCAATAGACATTGCGTGTCCTCCTCCGAGGTTCATTGACATGGAGAATTTTCCTCCTCCGTCTCCGAAGTGTGCTGTTCCGGATTTTCCGTATGAGTTATCAGCTGCCATGCCGTTTTTCATCTTTCCGTTTCTCTGCATCTGTGTGTAGCTTGTCTTCGCTCCGACGAGCAGGTGCAGGCGTTTGTATTTGAGTGTATAAGCAGCCCATGCGTTTGCTTTCCGCACGTTGATGTCGTAGTCATATCCGAAGGTGTCGCCTTCTCCCACCTCTGCATTTGGGTTGTTGAGGTCATATTGCACCTTGTCAGATGAGTATCCGTAGTCGCTCACCGCATAGGTGTTGATGTTGTAGAAGTGCTTTGCGTCGAGCATGTCTTCCATTGTCTGGTAGTGTCGCGCACTGTTTGCACCAAGTCCTACACCGGCTGTGAGATGCTGGTTTATCGAGAGCTCGTGGTTGAAGATGGAGTTGAGCTGTATGTTGAGTGCGTCGATGCGCTTTGCCTGTATGTAGTACATCGCCATTCCCGCCATCTTCGCGCCCATCGAGGCGTCGCTCCACTGTTCGTTGACCGAGTGGTTAGAGGCATACAGCCTGTCCCAGTTTATCTGTCTGTTAGCCTCGCAGGCAGTCATGTAGTCGTATGCTTCCTGCCATGCAGTAGGCGTATATTCGTTGTTACGGTTGTTGTCAGGGTTCCAGACGTCATAGTATGCCGACGGGAGTCTCTTCCAGTAGTCTGGCTGCGGGTTGTCAGAGTTGTTGTAGTTCAGCTTTGTTGACTTGTACATGGAGTATCTTCCGCCGAGCGTTGTTGTGAGTTTGCTCTTGTCGTTGATTATCCAGTCCCATGTGAGGACAGCAGCTGGCGCGAAATCGTTTACGATACGCGAATTTCTGATCTTGCCGTTCTGGTATCCCCAGTACGGGTTGTAGAAGTTAGAGTTGGCGAGCCAGTAGCTTTCGTCTGTCGCTCCGCCCTGTCCTGCTCTCTCAGTGGGGTTTCCCCATGTGCTGAATGAGAGGGAGTGGTTCTGGTTGATGATTTTCTCCACTCCGAAGAAATAGCTCAGCGCGTTGTAGAATGTTCCTTTGACGTAAGCCGTGCTGTAGTCCGCCCAGCGGTAAGTGAGGCTTGCAGAGTACGCCCATCCATTGTCGTTGAATCCGCTGTTGTAGGTGTACATAGCGCGCAGCGTGTAGTTTCTGTTTGCTTCGGCGATGCTTGCCCTGTGTCCGGCAGGCATTGAGCCGGCTCTGAAGTTGTAGTTGTTAGAGCCGCCCATGGCAGTGAGGGCAAAGAGGTTGTCTTCGAACGGCAGTGCGTGTTCCACACTTCTGGTCTGATTGTTAAGACCACCGACAAGCGAGAATCGGAATTGTCCCGATTCCATGTCGTTCATCTGCATTCCGTTGATGTAGATGTCGTTGTACTTTTGGTTGAAAGCCCTGTAACGGAACCGCACGGGCGAGAACTGATAGCCCACCTGCGAAGCGTAAATGTTGCTGTTCGAGCCGAGGATAGTCACATTCTGCGACATATCGTCATCCTCTCCCAGCTGTGCTTCGGTAAAAGTGAAAGCCTCATCATCGTCAGCCGTTGCGGCAATGCTGTCGTTCATCTCTGTGGCCGTTCTCTCTTGCGCGGCCATGAGTTGTGACAGACAGAGCAATGCCATAACCAGTGATAGCTTCTTTGACATAGTATTTGTTTGTAAAAGTTAATATGGGAAGACAAAGTTACTTATTTTTAATTAAAATCCAAAACTTTTTCCAGTTCTTTTTCCTTTTGTCACAGAAAATTATTACTTTTGCGTTCTAAACCATACTATTCATATATTTAAACCTTAATATATTATATCGGATTATGGGAAAAAGCATCAGAGCCATTGTCCTGCTCTTTGTATTATCATCTGCCTTAACGCTGTACGCGAAGGAGAAACAGTATCGTATGTATGCCGTAGGCTTCTACAATCTGGAGAATCTGTTTGACACGTGCCACGACGAGGGCAAGCGCGATTATGATTTTCTTCCGACGGGTTCTTACCGTTGGAATGGTTTGAAATACAGCCACAAGCTCCGCAACATGGCTCGTGTCCTTTCTGAGATGGGCACCGACCGTCTGCCCAAGGGTTGTGCTTTCATCGGTGTGTCTGAGGTTGAGAACGCCAAGGTGCTGACCGACCTCTGCGCCCAGGAGCCGTTAGCGAAACGCAATATGCGTTTTGTTCATTTCGAGGGTGTTGACCAGCGCGGCGTTGACTGCGCGTTGCTCTACAACCCGTCGCTCTTCACTGTCGATACAGTGCGCACCAAGCTGTATCCGTACGTCGATGCCGACACTACGTTCTTCACCCGCGGTTTCCTCACCGTGCATGGCAAGCTTGCCGACGAGGATGTGTGCGTCATCGTCACCCACCTCCCCTCACGTCTTCGTCCCGGCGACGAGAAGCGTGTGTCTGGCGCCGAGCAGATCACAGCCATCATTGCCGACATCCGCAAGCAGTCTCCCGACACCAAGTTCTTCGTCATGGGCGACATGAACGACGACCCCACCGACCGTTCGATGCGCGAAGGCCTGCGCGGCAAGGAGAAGATTGAGGATGTCGGTTCGACCGACCTGTACAATCCGTGGATTTCAGTTATCAAGTCAGGCAAGGGAACATTGCGCTACGACGGCCAATGGAATCTCTTCGACCAGATTCTCATGTCGCAGAACCTGCTCAACCGCAAGAAGACGAACGACTTCTCTACGCTGAAATATTTCCGTCATCAGATATTCAGCCGTGATTATCTCTTCCAGACCGAAGGCAAATACAAAGGCAACCCGAAGCGTACGCATGCCGGCGGCCAGTGGCTCGACGGCTATGCCGACCACCTTCCTGTCGTGGTCTATACGGTGAAAGAGGTGAAGTGAGAATCCTCCTTTTTCACCTTTCCGCCATCTGGCGGCCTCTTTCCCCGCTGTTTTTTTGGAAACAAACAGTTGTACACACCTGTTAAGCACAGAGAGGCGAGACACTTCCGCGTGTCTCGCCTCTCTGTGTTTTTTTGCCGTGTATATGTCATATCAAGCGTTTCATTCGCAGTGCAGCCCAGCTGGCGATGCTGACGAAGACTGAGATGAAGAGTGCGAGGACGAATCCCCACGGGTTGCTTTCCATGCCGTTGACGAGGTTCATGCCGAAAAGCGAGGCGATGAGCGTCGGGAACATCATGATGATTGTGACGGATGTGAGCGTACGCATCGTGGTGTTCATGTTGTTGTTGATGATGCCGCGGTATGTCTCCATTGTCGATTCGAGAATGTTCGAGTAGATGTTTGTCGTCTCTCTCGCCTGCGACATCTCGATGTTGACGTCCTCGATAAGATCAGCGTCAAGCTCATCGACCTGCAGTTTGAATTTCAGTTTTGCGAGCAAGTTCTCGTTTCCACGTATCGAAGTCTGGAAATATGTGAGCGAATCCTGCAGCCTCGACAGCCCGATGAGAGCCTCGTTGTCCACGTTTCCCATATCTTTCTTTGCTGCGTCGATGCGCTGTGAGATTTGTTTCAGCCGTTTCAGATACCAGACAGCAGAAGAGAGGAAGAGCCTGAAAATCATATCGACATAGTCCGTGAACCCCTCTCCACGCTTTTTGTGGAAAGAGACAAAGTCTATCATCATGTTCGTCTCGAAGTTGCAGACGGTGATAGTGACATCTCTTTTATGTATGATGCCGAGCGGTACAGTGGTGTAGGGAGTTCTTGAGCGTACCTCCTTGACGTATGGGATACGCAAGATGATGAGCATCCATCCGTCATCGTATTCATAACGTGCTCTCTCGTCGTTATCGGCGATGTCGGGGAGGAAATAGTCCGGAATCTTGTATGTCTCTTCGAGCTGCCGTCTGTCGTCTTCTGTCGGGCAGGTGACTTGTATCCAGCAGTTCGGTTGCCAAGCGTCGATTTTCTGCAGCTGGCCTTCGGTGTTCCAATACGTTTTCATAGTTGCAAGCCTGTTTTCTTTTAGCATGTGTTGCTGCTGAGGCCTGCACAGTATATTGCGAAGCCTCAGAAACTACTCGTTGTTCTCGTTTTCCGGATGATAGTCGTCCATTATTGTTATACCTTTAGTTTTTGTTTTGGGGTGTCGTTCAAGTTTGTCGCATGACATGATGTCTGCCTCATGTCATTAAAAGAAGAATGATTATCTCTGCAAAAATGCGGTGCAAAGATAATCATTTTTCTTGATATACAAATAAAAAACGTTTATTTTTTTCGTCACGGGCAGAAAAAAAGCTTTCCTTCTCGCCCTGCGTGAGTGTTCACGGTTTGCTTACTGTTTCTCCGGCACTTCTTCGAGGGCGCACTTGAGGAGTTTCCAGAACTTCGGCATTGTAGAGATTTCGCATCTCTCTTGCGCGGTGTGGGGGTGCTGCAATGTCGGCCCGAAGCTGACGATGTCCAGTCCTGGATATTTCGAGAGGATGACCGAGCACTCCAGTCCGGCGTGTACGACATTGATGAGAGGCTCGTTTCCGAACTCACGTTTGTATATTGCAGACATCACCTTTATCATCTCGCTGTCGGGGTTTGGGTCCCATCCCTGGTAGCTTCCGCTGAGTGTGACCTTCATGCCAGCCATGCAGAAGCAGCTTTCGAGCATGTTTGCGATGCACTCTTTCTGCGATTCGGAAGCCGAGCGTGCCAGGATTTTTATCTTCGCCTTGCCGTTCTCTATGTCGATGATGGCGAGGTTGCTTGATGTCTCCACGATGTCAGGTATGGTCGGTATGTATCTCAGCACGCCGTTGTGGCACGCGTTGATGGCGTTCACCACGTTGTCCTGTATCTCTTCCGGTATCTGTTTCTCCGGCATCGCCACATCTTCTGCCGTTACGATGATATTGTTCTCAATGCCGTGATATTCGTTGTTGAACGTGGCGGCATATTCCTCAACAATCTCTTTCAGCTCGTCAACATTCTCTGCCGGCACTGTCAGCACCGTCTCGCATAGGCATGGTATGGCGTTGCGCATGTTTCCTCCGTGCCATGAGGCGAGGCGTGCATCGACATTTGCTATTGCATCGACGACGATGCGTGCCATGAGTTTGTTGGCGTTGGCATGCCCGAGGCCTATCTCCAGTCCTGAGTGTCCGCCCTTCAGGCCTTTGATGGTTATCTTCACCGCCTTGTCGGCTTTGTCGGCTTCCACGTCCTGGTATTCTATCTCAGCTGTGACATCCACGCCTCCAGCCGAGCCGATAATCATCTCGCCCTCCTGTTCGGTGTCGAGATTCAGCAGTATCTCGCCTTCCAGCTCGCCTTCTGGCAGTGCGTTGGCTCCCACCATCGATGTCTCCTCGTCGGCTGTGATGAGGGCGTTGAGAGGTCCGTGCTTCAGCGTCTTGTCTTCCATGACAGCCATGATTGCCGCCACGCCCATGCCGTCGTCAGCTCCGAGTGTGGTGTTGTTGGCATACACCCAGTCGCCTTCGATGTGTGTGACGATGGGGTCGTTGATGAAATCATGGTTGCTTGTGGGCGCTTTCTGCGGCACCATGTCCATGTGCGCCTGCAGGATGACACCTTTGCGGTTCTCCATTCCGGGCGACGCCGGCTTCTTCATCACGATATTGCCGGCAGGGTCGAGAAAAGCTTCTACTCCCGCTTTAGCTGCGAAATCGAGCAAGAACTGTTGTACTTTTTCGAGATGTCCTGACGGACGCGGCACCTGTGTGAGCAAGTCGAAGTTGCGCCAGATGCATTCTGGATTAAGGTTTCTGATTTCAGACATAGTTTCTGAGTGTTTTTATTGGTTAAGATTTGTCACGTTTTCATGTCATGCGGCATTCTCCGGCATCTTGCGTCCTCTCAGCGAGAGCATCATCCAGCCATACACGCCGAGCAATGCGACAAGCAACGTCTGCACCGTGTGTACGATGAGCACGAAGTACAGTGCGTCGGTCTCTGCCACGCCATACAGTATCAGCATCGTCTTCACCGCGAAATGCCACGATCCGGCACCGTTCGGCGTCGGCACTATGACGGCTATCGTGCCGATGATGAATGTCACTAAGGCACATGCCATGCTCAGCCCTGCCGTGAAGTCGAAGCAGAAGAAGGTGAGATAGTAGTGCAGGAAATAGCTCGCCCATATCCCCAGCGAGTAGAAGACGTAGAGCGGGATGTTCTTCACCTGCCTCAACGACAGCAGACCCTCTGTGATGCCGTGCACTGTCGTCTTCACCTTATTATATATATATAGCTTCCGTCTGACGAAATAGAGCGAGGTCAGCGCCGCCACGCCGCATATCGCGGTGACGAGATATCCCGTCGTGGTGAACTGTCCAAGGAAATCTATGACATTGACACCCGTCTTGTCGAAGAAGATGCTGAACACCTGCATCTGCATGAACAGCGTGGCGAGCGTGATGACAAGTATGAGCAGCGAGTCTATGGCACGCTCGACGACTACCGTGCCCAGCGCCTTTGCAAACGACACGTTGTCGCATCTGTTCAGCACTCCGCAGCGCATGAACTCGCCGATGCGCGGCACCACAAGGCTGACGGCATACGACACGAAAATCGAATACACCGCCGTGCCAGTCCTCGGACGCTCGCCGATAGGCTCAAGCGTCTGCTGCCAGCGCCATGCCCTGAACATCTGCGCCAGGATGCCGAAGGGGAACGACAGCCACATCCACGTCCAGTCCATCTCGCGCTCCATAAAACCCATCATGCTGCTGAAGTCGAAATCTCGATACATCCAGTAGAGAATGGCTGAGCAGAGCACGAAGGGCAGAGCTATCTTCAGGAATTTTCGTATTGTTATATGCACGGTCGGTATGCAGCGGGGTGGCTTTGGAATCGGTTTTCAGATGATTGCGGCGCGGTTGCAGGACATTCTTGCCGCACACTCGTTTGCCATGTCACATCATGCTCCCTAAAGCGGAAAGACGGCATTTTTCGTGACATATAGCTGTGCAAAGTTAATAAAATAATCGTGTAAAGAGCAAATTCGTCGTGTTTTTTATTCTTATTTAAAATATTTATGTAAATTTGCAGCGCAATTCACAATTCTCCCCTGCCCTCTCCCCAAAATCCGGCACGGAGAGCCTGCGACAATATATCATTTACAAAAATAACATGCTTAGAAAATCCATTCTATTCCTTTCGGCTGTCCCGTTCGCCCTCTCTGCATTTGCAGAAGACACGGCAAACGGCGCACAGGCCGTCACCCCATCAGCTGCGGCAGAGGCCGCCGCACCGGCATCCGCCCTTTCCGCGACGCCGGAGTTTGAAAGCGACGAACGTCTCGAAGAGGGTTTCGTCACACACTACATCAACAACGCCATCGAGAAAGCGATGCCTGCTCCGGCTTCTTCTGGCGAGATGCACTACGGGCGCAAGGTGACAGACTATGTCTCAGCACCGAAGCTCGGAGGATATTTCATCGGGAAATACGCCTACACGAGCCAGGAAGGCAAACACTCCGGCACAGGGTTCAGCCAGCGTCTCATGCGTTTCTACGTTGACGGGAAGATTCTGGGCAACTTCGCCTACCGCATCCAGGTGCAGACGAACAACGACAAGTTCCATGTGAAAGACTATTTCCTGGAGTGGCAGAAATATCCCGAGCTGCGCGTGAAGTTCGGACAATACAAGCGCGCCTTCGGTTTCGAGAACCCCATGAACCCTTGGGATGTAGGTGTCGGCGACTACTCACAGCTCACGAAGCTGCTGACAGGCCACTCTGACTATATCGGAGCTGAATCAAGCAGCAACGGCGGGCGCGACCAGGGCTTGCAGCTGCAGGGCGACCTCTTCCCCATCGGGAAAGACGGACACCGCCTGCTGCACTATCAGGTGATGCTCGCCAACGGCCAGGGCATCAACACGTCCGACGCCGATTCGCGCAAAGACGTGCTCGGCACGCTTCAGCTGCAGCCCGTCAAAGGCCTTTTCGTCGGCTTCTTCGGATGGACCGGCAGCTTCACAGACAGCCGCGGCGTAACCGTCAGCCGCAACCGTTACATGCTCTCGGCAAAGTACGACGCCAACGACTGGACTTTCCGCAGCGAGTACGCCCACTCTGTCGGGCACAAGCTCTCAGACTATCAGGCCGACGGCACATGGACGGGCGACGCTCGTGCCGACGCATGGTATGCCACTGTCGGAGTGCCGTGTACGCCATGGCTGAAGACCTACGTGAAATATGATGTCTATCGCGACGGAGCCGACTGGGCGAAGGCAAAGAGCATCTACAGCATCGCGCCGAACATACATCTGCACAAAAACCTCATGTTCCAGCCGCAAGTGAACTACGTCCACGACCGCAGCCTCGCAAAGGCAGACTACTGCGAGGCATGGCTCGAGCTGTACGTCCGTTTCTGATGCGAGATGTTTCAGTTGACGAGTTGAGATTCTTTTCTACGACAACATTGACAACCGAGACAACCTCTGACAAACTAATTGTTGTCTCAGTTGTCACTAAGTGACAAAAAAAACAACGGAGAAAACATGAGATACATCAGTCACAATTAATGTTGTCACTGTTGTCTATGTTGTCGTGAAAGCACATCAACTGCAAGCAGGTCTTTAGCTTGCTGAATTATATAGTGAAAGTCCGCAGGACCCGTCTGGGTCCTGCGGACTTTCGTTTTATATTCTGCCGTGCTGTCGTTGCGGGGCGGTTTATTTGCTTTCGTTCAGTTCTTTC
>CALZMB010000083.1 GCA_945788485.1 uncultured bacterium
TTGAGGACAAATTGAAAGTTGGAGAGTGGAGCGTAGCGGGCTACGTGACCGATACAACTTGCAATTTGACCCAAAAAGAATCCAAAAGATGGCAAAACGTCAACCCTTAAATGTTAATAAAAAATGCGGTGGGCATTTATAGAACCCACCTATACACTTATGGACGAGAACGTAAAATACGAAACAGCCATGAAAGAGATTGAAACTCTCGTGGCAGAAATGGAATCAGGGACACTCGAACTCGACACCCTCACAACAAAACTGAAACGGGCGCAAAGCCTGATAGAACTGTGCAAAAAACGCCTTACAGACACAGAGAATGAGGTGAAAAAGATATTGTGTAGCCAGAATTGAGTATTTTTCAACATTTTTGTTTGGAAATATGAGGATTTTGGTGTAATTTTGCATCTTGATAACAATTCGTAAAAACTAAAGATATGAAGGACTTAGACTGGTCAAACTTAGGGTTCGGCTATCGCCCGACCGACTATAACGTCCGCTGCTATTATCGCGACGGCAAGTGGGGAGAAATAGAAATATGCTCCGACGAATATGTGAAAATGCACATGGCTGCCACATGCCTGCATTATGGACAAGAGGCTTTTGAAGGACTCAAAGCCTACAGATGCCCTGACGGAAAAGTCCGCGTCTTCCGTACTGACGAGAACGCTGCACGTCTGCAATCTACATGCAGGGGCATTCTCATGCCAGAAGTGCCGACAGAACTCTTCAACGAGATGGTTGACACTGTCGTGAAACTAAACCAAGACTATATCCCGACATACGAAAGCGGGGCTACATTATACATCAGGCCACTGCTCGTAGGCACCGGAGCGCAGGTGGGTGTGCATCCCGCAAACGAGTATCTCTTCCTCATATTCGTCACGCCGGTTGGCCCGTACTTCAAAGGCGGATTCTTCGCCAACCCGTATGTCATCATCCGCGACCACGACCGCTCGGCGCCTCTCGGTACGGGTATCTATAAAGTGGGCGGAAACTACGCCGCTTCGCTGCTCGCAAACAAAAAGGCGCACGAACTCGGTTATGCCTGCGAGTTCTATCTCGACGCAAAGGAGAAAAAGTATATCGACGAGGCAGGAGCCGCCAACTTCTTCGGAATAAAGAACAACACGTACATCACGCCAAAGTCAACATCAATACTGCCTTCTATCACTAACAAGTCGCTCATGCAGCTCGCCGAAGACCTCGGAATGAAAGTGGAGCGCAGACAGATTCCCGAAGAAGAGCTCGAAACATTCGAAGAGGCTGGAGCATGCGGCACGGCGGCTGTCATATCACCTATCTCGCATATCGATGACGTGGAGACTGGAAAGGTTTATCACTTCGGAGACAAACCCGGACCAATCAGCGAGAAACTCTACAACAAGCTGCGCAACATACAGTACGGCATCGAACCGGACGTTCACGGATGGACGCGCGTTGTCATAGAATGACACGCTGACATGCGCCGTCCCTCTGACGGATGACCGAAACTCATGCTATCAACAATTACACCTTATTATATATATGGAAAAGAATTCAAAAATAAGAAGCACAGCTCTTGACGCGCTGTCCGGCAACTGGGGTACGGCAGTCCTCCTCATGGTAGTGTATTACGTCTGCTCCATGATTGTCGTATATTCACTGACGGGTGTCCTCAGCGCATTCTCGCAGACGATGGGGATGCTCGGAAACCTCAGCAGCATACTGTTGCTGCCCATGTTCTTCGCTCTTTATGCCGCGTTCCTGAGATTCAGACGCAAGGAAGAAGCTGGGGTGCAGACCCTCTTCGCTTTCTACAAAAACCAGAAAGTGTGGGCGCTGGAACTGCTGAAGTATATCTACATCATCCTTTGGACGCTCCTGCTCATCATTCCCGGCATCGTGAAAGCGTATTCTTACGCCATGTCTGAGTATATACTCTACGACAACCCGAACATCGGCGCCGATGACGCGATAAAGAGAAGCATGGAGATGATGAAGGGGAAGAAACTCAAACTCTTCCTGCTCGACCTCTCGTTCATCGGATGGTTCATACTCGCCATGCTCACCTTCGGCATCGGACTCCTGCTCCTCGTGCCTTACCTCTATACGGCACGAGCCGCTTTCTACGAAGACCTGAAGGCTGAACTCGCGTCGCAGGCAACAGAGAATGTCGGTTATCAACCGCAGCCCGATGTGCGGAACACAGCCGCTGAACCTCAGCGGGAGACACAGAATGTCATGCCAGAACAGCAGAGATTCGAACCGCAGAGACGCGATGACACACCGTCTTACGACCGAACACCATACTAAATCCATACATAATGCCACACACAACCTGTGAGGCGCATAACAGGAGAAACAACCAGACCCCAAACGGTCTGGCTGTTTTTCTGTCTTATACACAGAATACAATATATGTCAAAAGGCAAATTAGCTAAGTTCGCTGATATGGAACGCTACGAAAACGTGTTCCAATACCCTTACTCCGTAGTAGATAACGTCCCGTTCGAGATGAAAGGGAAATGGGGAGAGACATTCTTCAAGAACAACAACCCCATCGTACTGGAACTCGGATGCGGCAAAGGAGAATATACTGTCGAACTCGCCAAACTCTATCCAGACACCAACTTCATCGGGGTCGATATCAAAGGGGCACGAATGTGGACCGGCGCGACAATGGCACTGAACGACGGTTTGAAGAATGTGGCGTTTCTCAGAACTAACATAGAAATCATCGACCGGTTCTTCGAAAAGGATGAAGTGAGCGAGATATGGCTCACATTCTCCGACCCGCAGATGAAAAACCCGCGCAAACGCCTCTCATCCACATTCTTCCTTGAGAGATACAGGAAGTTCCTCGTCAACAACGGAACTATACATCTCAAGACCGACTCCAACTTCCTCTTCACCTACACCACTTGCATGGTCGAGCACAACAAACTGCCTATGCTCTTCCATACAACAGACCTGTACCATCAGGAGGGCATCGACGACAAGACGAAGCAAATCCTTTCCATACAGACATACTACGAGAAGATGTGGATTGAACGCGGACTGAACATCAAATACATGAAATTCTCACTCCCCGGCAACACTCAACTCGTAGAGCCGGAGGTGGAAATAGAACTTGACGACTATCGCTCTTACAGGCGTGACAAACGCTCGTCGCTCGACAAGGCAAAGTGACCAATACGGCAACTGACGCAAACTTCAACAAGCCAAACGATGACTCCGTGCATCTTTTCAGACGCATATTGTTCCAAAAAACCTCCCAAAACTTAAATTCTCAAAACAAATGTCAAGCCATATTGATATTGTTTTGACAATTCAATTATTTTGAATAATTTTGCACACAACCAACACTCTCTCCTGGCAAAACACACATTGGCGGGCGGGAGTGTTATGGTAAAATATACATCCGGATTATATAGCAGGGTGTATATGTTTTTACAGTATCGTAAACAATAAAAAATCGCATAACTCTTCATGAACAAGAAAATCCTCATCACCATCTTTGTCATTGTCATCATGCTGCTTGCAGGCGTGGTGCTCTATCTTACTGAAAACCTGAAACAGCAGAAAGCTGCTAATCAGGAGATGCAAGAACTTGCCGAACTCGACAAGCAGGAGATGGAAAACGAATATCAGCGCTTCGCCGACCAATACGCCGAGATGAAGACAAGCATCAACAACGACTCTATCGTCGCACAGCTCACTAAGGAACAGTTGAGGACACAAGAGCTTCTGAAAGAGCTGAGACAGGTGAAAAGCTCTGACGCACGGGAGATAGCAAGACTGAAGAAAGAACTCGCGACATGCCGCGCCGTCATCCGAAGCTATATCATCGAAATCGATTCGCTCAACCAGTTGAACCAGAACCTTCGCGCTGAGAATACACAGATAAGAGGACAATACGAAGAAGCAAACAGAACCATACAGGGCCTCAATACAGAGAAAGCGTCGCTGACAGAGAAAGTTGCCATCGCGGCACAGCTTGACGCGACTGCCATAAACCTCCAGATGTTCACCTCAGACTCTAAGAAAGCACGCTCGCTGAAGAAATGCAGGAAGTTCGCTGTGTCCTTCAACATCGCAAAGAACGTCACGGCACAGGCAGGAAACAAGACTGTCTATGTGCAGCTGAAGTCACCTACGAACACCACGCTCGCGCCTGCCGGAACGATGAACTACGAAAACCGCAGCATCCAATATACCGCAAAGCGGACGTTCGAATATACCGGACAGGAGACGGCACAGACTGTCGTGTGCGACATCGCTGAGGCCCTCGTGCCTGGAGCATACAAAGTCAGCATCTTCTGCGACGGCAACCTCATCGGCAGCCGCTCCGTACAGCTGAAATGACATCCTGTGTTTCCGCTCCTGCCACAAGGCGGAATGAATGACGAACAGAAACGTAATGACTGATATGAGATACTTTACACTGACACTTCTGACACTGTGCTGTGTGTGGGATGCCCACGCGCAGACACTCTCGTTGGACAGTTGCAGGGCGATGGCACTGAGAAACAACCGGCAGCTGGCTGTCGGAAAGGTGCAGCAAGACATTGCCGACAATATCAGGAAGTCGGCACGCACAAAGTATCTGCCTAAGGTCTCGGCCATCGGCGGATATGAACTGATGAGCAAACAACTCTCGCTCCTCAGCGCGACACAGCAGGGTGCGCTGAACAACATAGGCTCTTCTATGGTCGCAGGGCTCTCCGGCTCGCTCTCTGAAAGTGTGATGAATCTCGTGCAGCAAGGTGTCATATCGCCCGAGACAGCGATGAAGCTGCAACAGGAGATGGGACAGAAAGCCGGTGAACTGGCTCAAGCGGGCAACGCGTTCGGCCAGACTGTCACTGAAGCTTTCAAGACTGACACCAGGCAGATGTTTGCCGGGGCTGTCATGGTGACACAACCCATTTATATGGGTGGAGCCATCACTGCCGCAAACAAGATGGCTGACCTGCGGACAAACCTCACTGACAACCATCTCGAACAGCTGACACACCAGACGCTCTACGATATCGACCACACCTATTGGCTCGTTGTCTCGCTCGCGCATAAGCTGAAACTCGCCCAGAACTTCAACAAACTGATAGCCCAACTGAAGGCTGATGTCGATAAGATGATAGCCGAAGGCGTCGCCACTCGTGCCGAAGGACTGAAAGTGGCTGTCAAACTCAACGAGAGCGAAGTGACTCTCACACAGGCGCAAAATGGTCTTGCGTTGGCAAAGATGCTTCTCTGCCAGCGTTGCGGACTGCCGTTGGACAGTTCTGTTAAGCTTGCCGACGAAGATGCGGAGATTGTGCAGCAGCTCGCTTCTGTCCCTGTGACAGATGTTACTGCTGCCATTGAACAACGGCCTGAGATAAAATGCCTCAACAATATGGTGGACATGACGCGCCAAGTGACAAAACTCACGCGTGCCGCTTTCATGCCCCAGGTGGTGATGACTGGCGGTTATCTCGTGACAAACCCTAATGTCGCGGACGGCTTCCACCGCTCGTTTGTCGGGCTGTGGAATGTTGGCGTCATCCTCAGAGTGCCTGTCTGGAACTGGGGCGAGAGCACATATAAGATACGCGCTGCTAAGGCAGCCACTGTCATGGCAGAGCTTGAGATGGCAGAGACAAAGGAGAAAATCGAGCTGCAGATCTCGCAAGAGAGCTTCAAAGTGAGCGAAGCGGAGAAGCGGCTGCTCATGGCAAGACAGAACATCCGCCACGCAGAGGAGAATATGCGCTGTGCCAACCTCGGCTTCAGAGAGGGCGTGATAAGCTCTACGGATGTCATTGGGGCGCAGACAGCATGGTTTGACGCGCAAAGCCGTGTCATCGATGCCGAGATAGATTTACGAATGTCACAACTCGCGCTGATGAAAGCGATGGGTGAGATGAACTGAACGATAACGCTTCTGACACTTCCGCAAAGCGGCATACAATGCCGGCCGTGTGTCAGAAAACCTTTCTCCAACAGGTGAAAATAGCCACCTTATCTTTTCTTTCTCTACAGAACACATTATTTTTTCTACACAGATGAACGACAAACAACAAAACAGGAATACACTGCTCGCACTGCTTGCCCTCGTGGCAGTGGTTGTCTTGGTGGGCATCATAGGATATTTCACCATCGGAAAGACGACAGAAGACATACAGGGTGAAGTTGAAGTGGAGGAATACCGTGTGTCGAGCAAGGTCCCCGGCCGCATTCTTGAGATTTGTGTCAAGGAAGGCGACTATGTGAAGCCCGGCGACACGCTCGCCATTCTCGATTGCCCTGAGGTAGAGGCGAAGAAGACTCAGGCTTCCGGGGCTGAGGATGCGGCTGCCGCCATGTCAGAGATGGCACAGCGCGGAGCACGTCAAGAGCAGATCCGCGGTGCCTACGAGATGTGGCAACAGGCCAAGGCAGGAGCCGATGTGGCTAAGAAAAGCTACGAAAGAGTGCAGCGCCTGTTCGACGAAGGAGTGGTGACTGCGCAGAAGAGAGACGAGACCTACGCCACATACAAGGCCATGGAGGCGCAAGAGAAGGCTGCCAAAAGCCAGTATGACATGGCTGTCAACGGGGCGCGGACAGAAGAGAAACGTGCTGCGACGGCACAATGGCAGCGTGCCAAAGGCGCTATGCAGGAGGTTGCGGCATATATGCGCGAGACCGTACAGCTTGCTACTGCCGAGGGTGAGGTGAGCGAGATATACCCCAAGGTAGGCGAACTTGTCGGCACGGGTTCTCCTATCATGACCATCTCGATGCTCGACAAGGTATATACCACGTTCAATGTCCGTGAAGACATGCTTCAAGGCATGAAGATGGGCGAGACGTTCTCTGCCTACTGTCCTGCTTTCAACGAGCATCTTGACTTGAAAGTTTATTACATAAAAGACCAAGGCTCGTATGCCACATGGAAGGCGGCAAAGACCAACGGACAGTATGATTTGAAGACCTTCGAGGTCAGGGCGCACCTTGTGAAGCCCTTCAAAGGCCTGCGTCCCGGCATGACACTCGTTGCCGACCGATAGCCTTTGCGCCCTGTCCTGTTCTGTCTTCGCATACCAATCCCATAACCGACGATGAAAGAAATCCTCGACATAGTGTTGAGAGAATGTGGTTTCGTCCGCCGAAATCCCGTTTATCTCCTCTCTTTCTTGGTGTTCCCGCTGCTCTGTGTTGTCTTCTTCACTTCATTGATGGCAGCAGGACAGCCGGAGGATATGCCTGTCGGCGTGGTTGACCTTGACAATTCCAGCGTCTCGCGCAGCATCGTCCGCAGGCTTGACGCCATGCAGACATCACGCGTCGTGGCTCATTATCCGTCTGTTTCTGATGCCCGTCAGGCTGTTCAACGTGGCGAGATATACGCTTTTCTTTATATTCCTGAAGGCTTGAAGCGCGATATGCTGTCATCAAGACAGCCCCGTCTGTCGTTCTATTATTCCAACACGTCGCTCACGGCAGGCGCTTTGCTCTACCGTGACATGAAGACCGTGACCACCCTCGCGTCAGCCGCGGTAGGCCAGGCAACCCTTTCTGCCAAGGGACTGACAGCGCGCGAGACGATGGCATTCCTTCAGCCGGTCGCCCTTGACGCACATTTTCTTAACAATCCTTTTGTCAACTACAACGTTTATCTCTCTACAATACTTGTTCCGGGCTGCATAATGCTCTTCGTGATGTTGCTCACTGCCTATACGATAGGCTCTGAGTTGAAGCATCGTACAGCCAACCAGCTGCTCTCGATGGCAGGCGGCAGTGTGTTGAAGGCGGTATTCTCGAAGCTTCTGCTGCACACAGTGCTTTTCCTCTTTGTCATGTACGCCCATTATTATGTGTTGTATGGCATTCTTCATTTCCCACATTCGGGCAGTGTGGCATACATGCTTGCGCTCGGCTTGCTTACGGTTCTTGCCGGCCAGGGCTTCGGCTTGTTGACTTTCGCTGTCGTTCCGTCGATGCGTCTGTCAATGAGTGTCTGTTCTCTGCTGAGTGTCTTGAGCTTCTCTATGACAGGCGCCGCGTTCCCCGTATTCTCTATGGACGCTCCGTTAGAGGCGTTGGCGTGGATTTTCCCGCTGCGTCATTATTGGATGATATATTCTCTCAATATCTTCAACGGCTATCCTTTGGCAGACACATGGCAGTATTTCGCGATGTTACTTCTCTTCGCTATACTCCCGTTGCTGTTCATCCGCCGTCTCCGCCGCATTTTCCTGACGTTCGTATATACAGCGTGACGTAAGTCAGACATATCATTTCCATCCTTCAAACCCTACACGAAACACTCCCGGCAATGTCATTTCTCCGCACCATCATCTCTTCTTTTCATTCCCTTTGTGCCATCTGGTATAAAGAGATTCGTTATATGTTGATGGACGAGGGTATGCTGTTGTTTGTCACGCTGCTGCCTCTTGCATATCCCATTGTCTATTCGTGGATATACAACAACGAGGTAGTCCGTGAGGTTCCCGTCGTTGTTGTAGATAAATGTCATACTGTCTCAAGCCGTCATTTCCTCCGTCTGTATGATGCTTCGCCCAATGTCCGCGTCGCCTGTCACGCCACTGACCTTGACGAGGCTCGTGATATTGTAGGCAAGCAGGAGGCATACGGCGTTGTCTATATCCCTTCCGACTTCGACCGCCGTCTCCATCGTATGGAGCAAGCCACAGTGAGTGTCTATTGCGACATGTCGCTCATGCTTGTCTATAAGAATGTCTATCAGACCGCAGTTGCCGTCTGCTCGGAGTTCGGGACGGAGATTCAGAAGAGTGTGCTTGCCCTGCCCACCGCCCGCGACGAGGAGACAGCCACGGCCCCGGTGGTGTGCGACGAGGTTGCATTGTACAACACGACGGGAGGCTACGGCAATTTCATCCTGCCCGGTGTGCTTGTCCTCATTCTCCAGCAGACGATATTGCTGGGCATGGGCATC
>CALZMB010000084.1 GCA_945788485.1 uncultured bacterium
GACCTATTTCTCAAACGACGTAGATTCCTTGAATATGATAGTCAGACGCAAGGCTGTCAAGGTGGAGTGTGACGAGACCTCGGCCACAGCAGTCATCACCGCCGACGGGGAGCGCTTCCCGGCAGACCTCGTCATCAGCGCAATACATCCCAGCCGCACCATGGAGCTTGTGGACAGCTACAGATTCCGTCCGGCATACCGCCGCCGCATAGAGAATCTGCGCAACACTACGTCCGCTTTCACCGTCTATCTGAAGTTCCGCAAGAACACGGTGAGATACATGAACAGCAATCTCTACTGCTATCGCGGCGACAAGACATGGGGCTGTGAGAAGTATGATGATGCGACATGGCCGAAGAGCCTCCTCTATATGCACTTCTGCCATGAGACGAATCCAGAGTTTGCGCTTACGGGTGAGATCCTGACATACATGAACTTTGACGAGACGCGGCGCTGGTTAGGCACAGAGATCGGCCGCCGCGGCGAGGACTACGAGGAGTTCAAGCGCACCAAGGCGGAGAAAGCCATCAGCGCACTTGAGGAGACTGTGCCGGGCATAAAGGGATGCATAGAGAAGTATTACACCTCCACGCCGCTGACATACTATGACTATACCGGCATTCCTGACGGCGCAATGTACGGTGTGGCAAAGGAGGTCAACGCCTTAGGAGCAGGGACTGTCTCTTCCAAGACGCGCATCCCGAACCTTCTCCTTACTGGACAGAGCATCACATGCCACGGCATGCTCGGCGTCATTGCAGGCAGCTTCATGACCTGCGCTGAGGTCCTGACGACAGACGAGATATTTGCACAACTGAAATCAGTGTAACGGAAACAGGCATGAAAATAGCAGTCTTTTATTACACACAGACCGGCCAGGCGCTTGAGGCGGCAAAGTCCGTCTGCCGTCCGATAGAGGAGGCAGATGACGGCAGCCATGTCATCTGCAAGGAGATTGTCCCGCTGACGCCTTATCCCTTCCCTTGGAGCCGCCACGCCTTCTTCGACGTCTTTCCTGAGACACGCCTCGGCATCACCCCCTCTGCCGGCATCAGGAGCATAGACTTTTCCGACATAGCCGACGCAGACCTCGTGATGGTTGTCGGACAGTCGTGGTTCCTCTCGCCGTCGCAGCCTCTGCAGTCGTTCTTCACAGACAGGCAGGTCAGGCATTATCTGTCAGGCCGCGATGTCATTTTCGTCAATGTCTGCCGCAACATGTGGGTGATGACGATCCGCAAGGTCAAAGCCTATCTCTCAGAAGCCGGAGCACGTCTTGCAGGACATATCGTCTTGCAGGACAGGGCAAGCAATCTCGTGAGCGTCATCACCATCATACGCTGGCTCATCTATGGCAAGAAGGACGCTTCGCGCTGCCTCCCCAAGGCCGGAGTCTCAGACAAGGACATACTCTTCGCGGCACGTTTCGGCGATGTGATACGCCAGACATTCAAGGCCGGAAAGCTTAGCCGGCTGCAGGAGCGGCTGCTTCAGGCAGGCGCCATCGACTATAAGCCCTCTGTCGTTTTCATGGAGAAGGCCGGCCACCGGATGTTCGGCCTGTGGGCGCGCTTCGTCAGACGCAGGGGCGGACAGGGCGACCCGAGACGCCGCAGGCGGCTTGACATCTTCTACGCCTATCTTCTCTTCGTCCTCTTTACCGTCTCTCCGATAGGCCAGGCAGTCTTCTGGCTCACCTGGCCTCTGCACAGAGGCGGCGGCAGCCGGCACAAGGACTGCGGCGTGTGACGCCCTGCGGGCAGAATGCAGCCTGCGCGCCATGGCGGCAGATGAGGCAGGATGTCTCCCCGCAGCAGCCGTTTCGTGCATTCACAGAGCCGTATGGCCACGTACAAGTGAGAGGGCAGAGGTCTTGAGCAGATTCAGTATAATGTCAGGCTGAGCCTGGCAGCCTAAAAACAAAAGCAACTACACATGGAAGTTTACATAACCAAAGTATCCAGATTCATGCCTAATGAGCCGGTGAGCAACGCAGATATGGAGACATATCTCGGCATGATCGACGGCAGACCGTCCAAGGCACGTGCCATAGTGCTGAACCGCAATGGCATCAAACAGAGATACTATGCTTTGGACAAGCACGGCAACGTCACGCACACCAATGTCCAGATGGCGGCCAATGCCATACGCGGACTGATGGACGAGAGCCTTTCCGTTGACGACATCGACCTCATCGCCTGCGGCACTGCGTCGCCGGAGCAGCTCATGCCTTCCCACGGATGCATGGTCCACGGCGAGCTTGGCGGCAGCCGCAACACTGAGGTGGTCTCTTTCGCCGGCTCGTGCTGCACGGGAGTCCAGGCTCTGAAATATGCGTGCATGGCAGTGCAGCTCGACCCGGAGAAGAAAGCCGTGGCGTCAGCCTCAGAACGTCTCTCTGCATGGATGCGCGCCTCATACTTCCAGCAGGAGTCAGAACGTCTGTCACAGCTGGAGAAGCAGCCGATGCTTGCCTTTGAGAAGGAGTTCCTGAGGTGGATGCTTTCAGACGGAGCCTATGCTCTCCTCGTCGAGGGAAAGCCTGCCCCAGAGCGTCTCTCCCTGCGTGTGGACTGGATAGAGATCACATCTTTCGCCAATACGAAGGAGACCTGCATGTATGCCGGAGGCGAGAAGGACGCTGACGGCAGTGTCAGGGGGTGGACCCTCTTCCCTGAGAGCGAGTGGCTCTCGCAGTCGCTCTTCGCGCTGAAGCAGGACACACGCATGCTGTCCGAACACATTGTGCCCTTAGGCATTGACTTCCTGCTGCAGCTGGGAGAGAAGCATCAGTTCACGCCTGACGACATCGACTGGTTCCTCCCGCATCTCTCCTCCATGTTCTTCAAGGAGAAGATACTCTCTGAGTCAAGGCAGAGGGGCTTCTTCTTCCCTGAGGAGAAGTGGTTTGTCAATCTTCCTTACGTCGGCAACATCGCTTCTGCCTCCGCTTTTGCGATGATAGAGGAGCTGCTGGGCGCGGGAAGTCTGAAGAGGGGACAGCGAATACTGATGATGATTCCCGAGAGCGCCCGCTTCTCCTACTGCTACTGCCATCTCACCGTCTGCTGACGGCGGCCGGCCCACATGGCAGCCGGCGTGCAGCGAGGAGCTGCTCCGCAGAGCTGGCGAAGGCGCGGACGAGCGTCTCTCCCTGATGAAAACGAAGACTAAGCAAGAACAAGTGAAATGAAAGTTGAAGAAGTGCCGCAAGACCTGAAGTATTTTGCCGGGACAGTCGTAAGAGACGTTGACTATGCTGTCGATGCAGACGGGCAGTACAAAATGGTGATGAGCGACGGATGGTCGCCTAAGAACGATGCCCTTGAGGTGACGATGGATGACATCTACGAGCAGTGTGACGAGGTCCTGGAACGTGTGCGCAAGGGGGAGACAAGCCCTCTTGAGTATCACATGGTGCGCAATCTCATGACCGTAGAGCTGCTCTCAGACTATACGGGCATCTCCAAGCGCAAGATACGCAAGCATCTCCAGCCGGAGCATTTCGGGAGGCTTGATGCCGAAACTGTTGCCCTCTATGCCGATACGCTGCGCATTGATGCAGATGAACTGAAACGAATACCAGAGTAGAAAAGCCCGATTATGGAACTGAATCTGAGCCATCGCCCTACCGCCCACTGCGAGAACGGGGCTATCTCCACCCTGCTGCGCTATCACGGGGTGGACATGTCAGAGCCTATGATCTTCGGGCTTGCCAGCGGACTCTTCTTCTGCCATCTGCCGTTCGTGAAGATGTCTGGCATGCCGGTGACGACATTCCGCACATTCCCCGGCGTGCTCTTCAAGCGCATCACGCGCCTGCTGGGCATAAAGACAGAGAGCCGCCGCTATCTCAGCAAGGACAAGGCCATGGCGGCCATGGACGACGTGCTTCTCCGCGAAGAGAAGCCTGTCGCCTGTGTCGTGGGAATGTACTATCTGCCTTATATGCCCATAGAGTACAGGTTTCACTTCAACGGGCACAACATCTGCATCATCGGCAAGGACGAGCAGACTGGCGACTACGCCGTGCTCGACTCCAACGCGACGCAGAAGGTCACCATCAGCCGCAGGGACCTGCTGAAGGTGCGCTTCGCAAAAGGCGGGACCTATCCTCTCCTCGGGCAGATGTACTGGATAAAGTCCATGCCTGAGCAGCTCCCGGACTTGTCGCCGCTCATCCTCAGGGCCATACGCAAGACGTGCCGCAATATGGCCTTCACCCCGAAGTTCGTGCCGTACGCCGGAGCACGTGGCATCATCTATCTCTCCCGCAGGATACGCAGGTGGGAACAGAAGATGGGCAAGCGGCGCGCCATGCTCAACCTCGCGCAGCTCATACGCATGCTTGAGGAGATCGGCACAGGCGGCGCAGGCTTCAGGTTCATGTACGGAGCCTTCCTCCAGGAGGCTTCCGCCGCGACCGGACTGACAGAGCTGAACGCCTTCTCGCAGCGCATCACGGAGATTGGCGATCTGTGGCGCGAGTTCGCCTACAAGGCTTCGCGCATCTGCAAGCGGCGAGCCGGCGAGAGCTATACCTACGACGACCTCGGTGACATGCTCGAACGCATCGGCGGACTTGAGCTGGCCTTCTTCCGTGATCTGGACAGCCTCGTGTCCAAGAGCCTCTGAGCCGGCCTCCCGTACCAATCCGAACATTCCGCATCACAATGACCAAGAGAATCTTTTTAGCCCTCATGCTGGCCTTTGCGGCAGCGAGGGTGTCCGCATACAAGCTCACCCCATACATCCCTGAAGAGAATCCTACGGGCGCAGGCGTCATCGTTTGTCCCGGCGGCAGCTATTTCTGGCTTGACAAGGCCACAGAGGGACGAGGCGTGGCAGAGTGGCTGTGCGCCAACGGCATCGCCGCCTTCGTGCTGGAGTACAGCCACGGAGGGTGGGGGGCTTTCGCCTTCCATGTACGAGGGGCAGGCCGCAGCTTCCCCGCCGGCTTCAACGACCTGCGCCGCGCTTTCGCCGAAGTGCGCGCATCGGCGTCAGACTACAATCTCAAGGCGGAGAACATAGGCTGCATGGGCTTCTCGGCAGGAGGCCATCTCGTCATGCACGCCGCCGAGCAGCTGGCAGGAACAGACGAGCAGCCGGCCTTCGTGGCGCCGATGTATCCTGTCGTCTCCATGACTCATCCCTGCACACACAAGCGTTCGCGGAGAGGGCTTCTCGGGGAGTTCCAGTCGAAGGCGATGCGCGACTCCCTGTCGCTTGAGCATCATGTGCCTGCCGGCTGTCCTCCCGTCTTCCTCATGAACTGCGACGACGACCCCGTCGTCCATTACCATAATGCAGAGCTTCTCGACTCCGCCCTCACCGTCCACAACATCCCCCACCAGTATGAGCACTACCGCACGGGCGGACATGGCTTCGGTGCTACGGCAGCGAAGACCACCGATGAGGCTATACAGTGGAAGGAACGCTTCCTCGCCTGGCTGCACGGCCTGCTCGGCACGAAGGATTAGGCCCGGCATTAGGCCTGGCCGACGCACGTCAGATGCAGGGCAGCCAGCGGCAGCGCGGCTGCCTGCAATAACAGAGGCGCGATGCCTCAGCACACAAAACATATGATTTCTTTTTTTCTGAAAATATATGATTTTCTCCAGCGCAGACGCCGTTTGTGCATGGGTCTGCTTGTTTTTTTCATAGCCGTTCTTCTGGCTATGGTGTCCTCGTTGCGCTACAACGAGAATATCTATGACTTTCTTCCCATGAGCGGCAACGACCAGAAGGCCGTCACGCTCTATCAGGACATCTCGGGCGGCCAGCGCATCATCGCCCTTTTCAAGGCGGCAGACGGCAGTGGCGAAGACCATTCCGGCCGTCTTGCCGAGGCGGTCGATACGTTTGCCCTGAAGCTCCGGTCCGGTTCAGGCAGCCGCCATGTCAAGGACGTGGTGACTCAGGTGGACTACGAGAAGTATGCCGGAGTGACGGACTTCATCTATTCCAACATGCCCCTCATGCTTGCGGAGTCCGACTACGCCCGCATGGAGGAGTTGCTCTCCCGCCCGGACTATGTTGACGAGGCCCTTGCCGAAGATGTCCAGACCGTCATGATGCCCGCGACGGGCTTCTTCACGTCCAGCATTGCCAACGACCCGTTGTCTCTTTTCTCTCCTGTGATGCAGCGGCTGCAGGAGCGTCAGCGCACGATGCCGTTCGAGATGGACAACGGCTACATCTTCACTTCCGGCCGCCGCTATGCCCTCGCCATGCTCACCTCGCCTTACGGAGGCATGGAGTCGGCCAGGAACGCGGAGCTTGTCGCCTATGTTGACAGCGTCTCCCGTGCCACGATGGATGCCGTCGAAGGCGTGGAGGTGGCAGCGACAGGCTCGCCGGTCATAGCCGTAGGCAATGCGAGCCAGATAAAGACAGACAGCCAGTGGGCTATTTCCATAGCCGTCACTCTCATCTTCCTGCTGCTTGTCTTCTCTTTCAGGAGGGTGAAAAATCTTCTTCTTATTGGTGTTTCGATAGTCTTCGGATGGCTCTTTGCCATGGGGCTGATAGCTGTCCTGCGCAGCGACGTGTCGCTCATCGTGCTGGGCATAGGCTCCATCATCATAGGCATAGCCGTCAACTATCCCTTGCACTTCATCGCCCACACAGACCATGGCGGCACAGTCCGCGAGGTCCTGAAGGAGATGGTGTCGCCTCTGCTCATCGGCAATGTCACCACCGTCGGCGCCTTCGCCAGCCTCATGCCTCTCGATGCGCCCGCCTTGCGCGACCTCGGCCTCTTTGCAGCCTTCATGCTCATAGGCACAATAGTCTTCGTGCTTGTCTTCCTGCCCCATCTGGTGAAGAGCCGTGTGCCGGCCGGAGGCGAGCGCCTGTCCTTCGGGCGTATCTCGTCGATGTCGCCCGACCGCCATCGCTGGCTGATGTGGGTGATTGCCGCGCTCACCGTGGTGTTCGGATATTTCAGCCTCGGCATATCGTTTGACGCCAATATGCACCACATCAACTACATGACGGCGCAGCAGACGCAGCTCCTCTCCGAGCTTCATGCGTCGGCCGGAGTCAGCGATACGGCCAATGTCTATGTCGTGACTGAAGGCTCAACGTGGGATGAGGCCCTGAGCCGCCGCTCGCGTCTCTCGCCCCTGCTCGACAGCCTGAAGAGCGAAGGCGCGGCCAACGCCTGCTCCGACGTCACCTCCTTCATCGCTCCTGCTGCTGAGCAGCAGAAGAAGATCAGGCGGTGGAACAGCTTCTGGGAGAGACATCGCGACGCTGTCCTCGCGCAGCTCGCGCAGAAGGCTCCGCTTCACGGCTTCAGCAGCGATGCGTTTGACGACTTCCGCTCCATCGTCACAAAGGCCTATGAGCCGCAGCCGTTCGACCATTTCCTGCCCCTGAAGTCCGTGCTCTTTGACAGCTCGTTCAGCACAAGCACCGGCCAGTGCGCAGTCGTCGATGTCATCAACGCGCAGTCGAAGGACAAGAAACAGCTCGAGGAGAGGCTCAATGCCGCCTTGGGAGAGGAGGGCTACGCCTTCGACTTCGTCGGGATGAACAGCGCTGTGGCCAATTCGCTCTCCGACGACTTCAACTATATCGGCTTCGCCTGCGGCTGCATAGTCTTCATCTTCCTCTGGCTCTCGTTCGGACGCATAGAGCTGAGCGTGATGGCATTCCTGCCCATGGCCTTCGGCTGGATATGGATACTCGGCATCATGCACCTCTTCGGCATGCAGTTCAACATTGTCAACGTCATTCTCGCCACCTTCATCTTCGGCCAGGGCGACGACTACACCATCTTCATGACCGACGGCCTGATCAACGAGTATGCCTACCGGAAGAAGCTCCTCCCCTCGTTCAAGAACAGCATCGTCATCTCCGCGCTCATCATGTTCATCGGCATGGGCTCCCTGATAGTCGCCAGGCATCCCGCTCTCCACTCTCTCGCGGAGGTGACGATAGTGGGCATGCTGACCGTAGTGCTCATGGCATGGGTCGTGCCGCCTCTCGTCTTCGGCTGGCTTGTGCGCAACAAGAGCGGCGTGCGGCGCACGCCTGTCACGCTGGAGCAGGTCATCCGCATCACCTACTGCGCTGCCGTCTATCTCTTCCAGCTGTGCTACGGCTGCGTTTTCGGCTATGCCATAAAGCTCTTCCCCGGCCGCCGCGAGGCGTGCCAGGCGTGGTTCCACCGTGTCATCCAGAGGTCTATGTACACCGACATCAGCCATATCTGGGGCGTGCGTTGCACCATCAGCAATCCGTATGGTGAGGAGTTCCGCCGCGGCAGTGTCATGGTCTGCAACCATCAGTCCATGCTCGACCCCGTCTATCTCCTTGCCCTCAGCCCGAAGGTGCTCGTCCTCATGGGCGGCAAGGTGTGGAAGAATCCCATCGTTCACACCTTCTTCCGCCTCGCGCGGTTCATCAATGTCGCCCAGCCTCTCGACGTGCTGAAGGATGTCGTGGGCAAGGCGGTGGCCGACGGCTACAACGTGGTCATCTTCCCCGAAGGCAAACGCACCGACTGCCGCATTGAACGATTCCACAAGGGAGCCTTCTATCTTGCCCAGGAGACAGGAGCCGACATCCTGCCCGCCTACATCCACGGCACCGGCCACGTCATGCCCAAGGGCAGCGGCTTCGCCTCGCGGGGCGAGGTCTATGTCGAAGTGGGCAGGCGCATACCCGCCGCAGAGGTGTCCGCTCTCGGCTCCACGCATCAGGAGATGGCCAGCCGCTTCCACAGTGAATATGTCCGTCACTTCGCGGAGATACGCCGCAAGGTGGAGACAACGCACTATTTCCATCACTACATCATAGCCAAATACACCTA
>CALZMB010000085.1 GCA_945788485.1 uncultured bacterium
CAATGAGGTCGTTGTACCACTGACTGTAGTTCTCTGAACGTTTTGTCAGGTCTTTTAGTTCTTTTGCCATGATATTTTCGTTTGATTTGTTGTTCCAGTCTGCAAAATTACAAAAAAATGTTGTAACACTTGCCTTATTACGAAAAAAAAGAGTATTTTTGCAAAAAGAAATGCAGATATGCCTTGACCGGCAATGGCACAGACTTCATGAACACGTAAACCCTAACATGACACATACCATAAACAGACTTACGGCCGTATGCCTTACCAGCCTGCTGGCAGTTTGCGGCATAAGGGCACAGCAGCAGGAGATTCTGGCTGAGAACATACGCACATTACAGGTAGTGGCGGACGACAGATGGACATCACTTCCCGTCATAGACCTGAACGGAGAGGAGAGGGTGAACATCTCGTTCGACGAGATGAGCCACGCCTACCGCCGCTTCTCGTACAGGATTGCACACTGCGACGCAGACTGGAGAGAGAGCGATGTCTTTGAGACTGACTATATCGACGGCTTCACAAACAATCTCACCGTCTCCTCTGACGAGCAGTCGCTGAACATGGCGACGCTTTATACGCATTACACCCTGCAGATTCCGAACGACGAATGCAGACTGAAAATGTCAGGCAACTATCGTGTGACAATCACTGACGACGAGAGCGGCGAGGATGTGGCAAGAGCGTGCTTCATGGCGGTGGAGAGGAAGATGGGGGTCGCGATGACTATGACGACAAACACTGACATAGACTATAACCGGGCACACCAGCAGATAGCGCTGAGCATTGCATACAGCGGTGTCAACGTGACTGACCCCGACCGACAGCTATCTGTCATAACCATGCAGAACAACAGATGGAGTACGGCGAGAAAAGGCATTCGCCCGACGACACGGCGCGGCGACGGCTTGGAATGGAAGCACTGCAGACAACTGATATTCCCCGCTACGAACGAATACCGCAAGTTTGAATATCTCGACCTGCATCGCAACTCTCTCGGCGTGGAACACACAGACTTTGACGGACAGGATTATCACGTATGGCTCTACACCGACACGCCACGCAAACACTACAGCTACGATGAAGATGCCGACGGGGCTTTCTACATCCGCAACACCGACAACGTCAGCAACAACACCGAGACGGAATATTTCGTCTGTCATTTCACCTACCGGTGCGAGATGCCTTTCGACGGCGACGTCTATGTAAACGGGCAATGGACCTACGATTCTCTGCTGCCGGAGTACAGGATGGAGTACGACCCGCTGCAGAAACTGTACCACTGCGCCGTCATGTTGAAGATGGGCTACTATTCTTATCAGTATGTGATGCGGAAACATGACGGCACGACTGTCACGCTGCCCGCTGACGGCAACTTCTCCGAGACACAGAACACATACTCCTGTCTCGTCTATTATCGTCCGATAGGAGGACGGGCGGATCTGCTGTACGGCTATGCCACGATAGAATAGCTTCTCTGCCGAGAAACGGGATGTCTCTTGTCTGACAACTCTCAGTTTCCGAAAACTCAAAATATATGAAACGGTAAACCGGCTATGCCCTTTTCTTAAGAATAGAGGCATAGCCGGTTGTTTTTGTTTCATTCGCCAAGCTTGGATATCAACAAAAGATTATTCCTGCTTGGGCTGATCCTGCTTTGGCTGATCCTGCTTTGGCTGATCTGTTTTGGGCTGATCCTGCTTGGGCTGATCCTGCTTGGGCTGATCCTGCTTGGGTTTCTGCTGTTTCTTCTGCGAATTGGCAGGCTGCTTCTGGTTAGTGGCAGTCTGCTTCTGGTTGTTTTGGTTCTGTTTCTGGTTGTTTTGGTTCTGCTTCTGGTTGTTCGATGCTGGTTTCTGCTGTGTTGCAGGCTGCTTCTGTGTGTTGGCAGCCTGTTTCTGCATCACTTTCTTCTCAGCATAGCGGTCGCCGGCTCTGAAGCCTTCTTCCCATAACGCCAGGGGTTCGACAGAGCGTACTGGCATAGTCTGCGGCACATCTTCCATCCATTGTTTTCCGGCAGCCTGCTGGAGGAAATGATACTGGCGGGTGTAGGCGTCAAGGAGACGCAGGTCGTCCATGGTGATTACCATAGGCCGCAGAGGGGCATAGACCTTGTCCCACTCGCTGTCCGGGATTCCGTTTGTGCGTTGCAGGTCGTCGCACATACCCATGGTGCGGATGCCGACAGAGGCGTCGTTGGTCAGCAGGAGCACCCTTCTGCCTTGCGAGAAGAGTTCTACGCAACGGTGTATGATAGCCGGGTCGGCAAAGGAAGAGTGATGGCTTTCAGAGCCTATCCCCTCTATTCTGAGACGATTCTCGCGCTGCTGTGAGAGTATGAGACGCTTTGCAAGCCGGGCAGCGATGTTACGGCAGACGGTCTCGTCGTTGAAGTCTGCGTCGCGCGGACTGACGGGGTCTATCATTGTTGCGAAGCGGTCAATCTCTTCGTATGTCTCCGACATCATCATGAATCTGCCGCCACGATGTTTCATCAGGCGCGAGATGAACTCCAGCTGTCTCTCGAACTGCAAGCGCGCATTATAGCGCGGGTCGGAATGTGACGAGGTGTGGCCTGTGAGAAGCTCAAGCCAGATATTCGTATCGCTTACGACGATGTCGTAGTTAAGTACGAGAGCCAAGGTGCCTTCTATCCATCTGAATCGCCTGGCAGATTCTTCTTGCGACAGTTGCTGTATCTGTGCATCAGACAAGAGCAGCTGTTTCTGCGGTGCGGCACACAGTTCGACGATGTCTCTTATGAGCAATGTCGGGCACGGAGGTATGACACGCTCCTGACGGTTCTGCTCCTGACGGTTCTGCTCAGCCTTTTGCCTTGCCTCGTCAGCCTTCTGTCTGTTCTCTTCTGCCTTCTGTTTGTTTTCAGCAGGCTTCTGTCTGTTCTCCGAAGGTTTTTGTCTGTTCTCTGAAGGTTTCTCTTGTGTTTTGGGAAGAGAGGTCTGCTCATTAGGCTCCGATGTACGTGCCGGCATAGATGCCTGGGGTTCAGGAATATCTTCTGCTTCCACTATGGCTTTGTCTTCAACCTGTGCCGTCAGAATGTCGGCCTTCTCTTGGCCGACAGGTTCAGATGTTTCAGTATGTGCCACTGTTATGGTTTCATCTGCCGGAACTTGCGGTGTGTCGGCTGGTTGGGGTGTAAGGTCCTGCGGTGTCTGCTGCGTTGTCTGCTGCGCTGCCTGATCTTCGGTTTTGGCAGACTTTGATGAAGTCTTCTTGCGGCTTTTGGCAGCCGTTGTGCTCTTTGTCGCTGATTTCGCTTTTGTGTCGTTTTTTGTTGCAGACTTGGTTTTTGTCGCGGTTTTTGTCGCAGTTTTTGTCGCGGTCTTTGTTCCGGATTTTCTCTTTGTCTTCGTACGGGTTTCAATGTCCTCGCCGTTGTTTTTTGCGGTTGGGGCATTTGTCATGCTGTCCGTACGGAGTTCGTTTTTTGTTTCTTCGTTTGTCATTGTGTTAATAATTAGATAAAGAGCAGCATTATCCAGAATGTGAATCGAGGATATCCGTCACGCCGTCGTAGGTCAGCCCCACGAAGTTGTCAATGGCGTGATTGCATAGCGACGAGATGGCCTCTCGGCTGTTGTACGTGGTAAGCCCGACAGTGAAGATGCCTGCGGACATACCGGCCTGCAGTCCTGTAAAAGCATCTTCAAACACGACACACTCGTCGATGGTGCATCCGAAAGTCTCTGCTCCTTTCAGATAGCAGTCCGGATTAGGCTTGGAAGCCGCAAAATCTTCGCTGGTCAGGATACGGTCGAAGAGAGCGCAGAACTCAGGTTGTCTATTTCTGAAGACATCCATCTTCTTGATGTTAGAGCTTGTCACAATGGCACATTTCACTCCGTGGCTGCGTATGTCTCTCACGAAATCGAGTGCTCCCGGTATGATGTCGTATGTCATGCGAGCCTCCCAACGGTCGAGAGCTTCCGTTATCTCTCTCTGCCACTGTTTGTCAGGGAAATAACGCTGGAAAATCTGCACCAGTGTAGTGCCTTTGATTGCCTGTGCAAGGTTTGGGACATCGGGACGGTATTTCTTACCGGTCTCTGCCCAGAATATTGTGTATTGATGCTCTGTATCGACCAGTGTTCCGTCGAGGTCGAACAATGCTGCTTTGAATGATTTCATTATTTATTTTTAGTTGACGAGTATTTCAGTTGACAAGTAAAACGAGTTGACGGGATAAATATTATATCTCGCTCAGTTCGAGCCACCGCATTTCTTTCTCGTCGAGTTCAGCGGTGAGAGCCGGCAGTCGTTTTGAGAGTTCTGTGATACGTTCGACAGACAGGGTGCCTGAAGAGAGCAGCCGTTCTATCTCTTCTTTCTCGGCTGTCAGTCGCGGTATGTCGATGTCGAGTTGTTCAAACTCACGTTTCTCCTTGTACGTCATCCTGCGGCGTGTGTCGTTGCGGTAGTCGCGTTTCTCGGTCTTGACGGCAGGTGTGTTTTCTTTCGGTTTGAGGCGTTCATACTCACGGTATTGTGAGTAGTTTCCGGGAAAATCCTGTATCTTGCCGTCGCCGTGGAAGACGAGCAGATGGTCAACAATCTTGTCCGTGAAATATCTGTCGTGCGAGACGACGATGACACATCCGGCGAAGTCCTGCAAGTATTCTTCCAGGATTTGCAGGGTCTTGATGTCGAGGTCGTTAGTGGGCTCGTCGAGGACGAGGAAATTGGGGTTCTGCATCAGCACTGTACAGAGGTAGAGTTTCCGTTTCTCCCCTCCCGAGAGTTTGCATACATAGTCGTGCTGCTGTTCAGGTGTGAAGAGGAAATGCTGGAGCAGCTGGGACGCAGTGAGTGTCCTGCCGTTAGCGAGGCGTATGAAGTCAGCGATGTCCGTCACCACGTCAATCACTTTCTTGTCGTTGCTGACGTTCAGACCTTCCTGTGAGAAATACCCGAATTTCACTGTCTGCCCTATTTCGAAGCGTCCGCTGTCGGGCTGTTCAATTCCAAGGAGTAGTTTTATGAACGTCGATTTTCCGGCTCCGTTGCTTCCTACAATACCCATTTTCTCGAAGCGTGCGAAGTTGTAGTAGAAGTCCTTGAGAATGACGAGGTCACTGCCGTCGTTTCTCTTCCATGCCTTTGATACATACTGGCATTCGAAGATCTTCGAACCGATATACACGGTGCTTGCCTTGAGGCGTACCTGTCGTTCCTCGATGCGCTGTTTCGCCACCTTCTCGAGTTCATAGAAGGCGTCTTCACGGTATCGTGCCTTGTGTCCGCGTGCCTGTGGCTGGCGTCTCATCCAGTCGAGTTCTTTCCTGTAGAGGTTGTTTGCTGTCTGTATGGTCGCGTTGAGGTTGTCTATGCGCTCCTGCCGTTTCTCGAGATAGTAGCTGTAATTGCCTTTATATGTATATAAGGTGGTGTTGTCAAGCTCCATGATGACAGAGCAGATACGGTCGAGGAAGAATCTGTCGTGCGTGACCATGAGAATCGTCCTGTTCCCGCGTGCGAGGTAGCTCTCTAACCATTCTATCATCTCGAGGTCGAGATGGTTTGTCGGCTCGTCGAGAATGAGGAAGTCAGGCTCTGCGACGAGAACGGCAGCAAGTGCGACACGTTTCTGCTGTCCGCCGGAGAGTTGTCCGACGGGCTGTGCCGTGTCTTGTATGTGCAGCTTTGTCAGCAGCTGCATCACGCTCAGCGGGCTGTCGTGCTCTGTACAATGCGAGCGGCATGCGTCGAGGACAGACATCGACGGGTCGAAGTGCGGTGTCTGCGAGAGATATCCTATGCGCACGTTGTTGCGGTAGATGATGGCTCCGCTGTCAACGCTCTCTGTGCCGGTGAGCATGGAGAGGAGCGTTGACTTGCCTGTTCCGTTCTGGGCAATGAGCCCCACATGCTGTCCTTCAGATATTGAGAAGGAGATGTTGCGGAAGAGAGTGCGTGCACCGAAAGACTTCGACACATTCTGTACGTCAAGTATGGGGTTTGCCATGCTTTTGTCTGTTAGATGGTTATCGTTGTGTTCTCAGCTGTTGCCTTCCTGTCCGTTGGAGATTTCGCGGTTGATGCTTTCGATGTAGTCGAGTACGTCATCCCTGCCCGTTCCGTTCTCTGCTGACGTGATGAAGAAGGGCGGGAGTTCTTCCCATCTGTCCGTCATCTTCTCCATCCATTGCGTTGCGGCGGCACGAGCCTTGGGTACAGAGAGTTTGTCGGCTTTCGTGAAGATGATGGCGAAGGGGATGCCGGATTCTCCCAGCCAGTCAATGAACTCGCGGTCTATCTGCTGAGGGTCGTGGCGTATGTCAATAAGCACGAACGTGCATACAAGCTGTTCGCGCTGCAGGATATAGCTCGACACCATCTGCTCTATCTTCTTCTGTACGGTTTTAGAACGCTTTGCGAATCCATATCCGGGCAGATCGACAAGATACCACTCTTTGTTGATGATGAAATGGTTGATGAGTAGTGTCTTTCCGGGTGTGGAAGAGGTCTTCGCGAGATTCTTATGCCGGCACAGCATATTGATGAGCGAAGATTTCCCGACGTTGCTTCGCCCTATGAAGGCATATTCGGGCTTGTCGTCCTTCGGGCACATCGACACTACGGGAGAACTGATTACGTATTCTGAACTGTTTATTGTCATGATTCGTTCTTTTTGTTGACGAGGCAACTCCTATATATATAATAATGTATAATGAAGGCTAAATCTTCACTTCCTCATATTTCTCAGACAGCAATTCCCATCGTTCCATCTCCTTGTCGAGGTCAGCCTGCTGGGCGGTGTAGTCGTTGACGAGTTTCATGTCCGCCGCGTTTGCCGGGTCGCACAGCAGCGTGTTGAGGCGCTGCAGTTCCGTTTCGAGGCGTGCAATCCTGTCTTCGCTCTCCTTTATCTGTTTCTGCAGTCGGGAAGCCTGCCGCTGCCGTTCCTTGCGCTCGGCATAGTTCATCACTTCTGCCGTTAGCGGCTGTTCGTCGCCTTTAGGGTCTGCCTTGCGTCTGCCGGCAGTCTGTGCGTCGTTCGTTCTGCCAGTCTCGTCTTTTGCCTTGTCCCTGCCCTGTTTCGCCGTCATGGCCTGCGCGGGTTGCGGCGTCTGGCTCATCGCGGCTTGGGCGAGATTCTCATGACTTCTTATCCAGTCATATATGCCTCCGAGATACTCCCTCACTTTTCCTCCGCCGAATTCATAGACTTTCTCTACGAGTCCGTCGAGGAACTCACGGTCGTGTGAGACGATGACAGCCGTGCCGTCAAACGCCTTTATCGCGTCTTTCAGCACATCTTTCGACTGCATGTCGAGATGGTTTGTAGGCTCGTCGAGAATGAGGAAATTGACGGGTTCGAGCAGCAGGCGTATCATGGCAAGGCGCGAGCGTTCGCCGCCTGAAAGGAACTTCACCTTTTTCTCAGCCGCCTCACCTCCGAACATGAAGGCTCCGAGGATATCGTTTATTCTCAGACGCACCTCTCCCCTCGCCACATTGTCTATGGTCTGGAAGACGGTGAGTTCGTCGTCGAGCATCTGCGCCTGGTTCTGTGCGAAATATCCGATTTGTATGTTATGCCCCACTTTCAGCGTACCGCCGTATGGTATCTGGTTCATGATACACTTGACGAGTGTTGATTTCCCCTCGCCGTTTTTGCCTACGAACGCCACTTTCTCGCCTCGTTTGATGATGAGGTTGACATGCTGGAATACGAGATGGTCGTATGATTTCTCCACCTCGTCGCATATCACGGGATAGTCTCCAGACCTGAGGCAGGGCGGGAATTTCAGGCGCAACGCCGAGTTGTCCACCTCGTCGATGTGTATGGGCACTATCTTCTCCAGCTGCCGTATGCGCTGCTGCACCTGTATGGCTTTCGTAGGCTTATACCTGAAGCGTTCGATGAACGCCTTTGTGTCGGCAATCTCCTTCTGCTGGTTCTCGTAGGCACGTATCTGCTGTTCGCGGCGTTCTTTTCTCAGCACGACATATTCGTCGTATTTCACTTTGTAGTCCTCGATTCTGCCGCATACGATTTCGATGGTGCGGTTCGTGACATTGTTGATGAACGCCCTGTCGTGCGATACGAGAACGACGGCACACGGTGCCTGTGCAAGATACTGTTCGAGCCATTGTATTGATTCGATGTCGAGATGGTTTGTCGGCTCGTCAAGCAGCAGCACATCGGGGTTCTGCAAAAGAATCTTTGCCAGTTCGATGCGCATACGCCATCCTCCGGAGAACTCAGAGGTTGGCCGGTCGAGGTCGCTGCGCACGAAGCCCAGTCCCTGCAGCGTGCGTTCCATCACCGCCTCGTACTGCTCGCCGCCCATCATGAGGTAGCGTTCGTGCAACGCCGTGAACCTCTCTACGAGAGCCATGTAGTCTTCTGTCTCGTAGTCAGTCCGCTCAGCCATCTCGCGCTGCATCTCCTCGAGTTTCCTGCCCATCCTGATGGTTTCGGCGAACGCCTTGCGCGTCTCGTCGCGCACGGTGGTGTCGTCCTGCAGCTTCATCACCTGCGGCAGATAGCCTACCGTGGTGGTGTTGGGTATGGCGACGGTGCCGCCCGTCGGCTGCTGTATGCCGCACAGAATCTTCAGGAGCGTCGATTTGCCGGCACCATTCTTGCCGACAAGGGCTATGCGGTCGCGGTCGTTGATGACGAACGAGACATGGTCGTACAACGGCGTGGCGCTGAACTCTACGAAAAGGTTTTCAACTGATATCATTTTACTAAACTTTCGCAAGTGATGGCACACCTGCA
>CALZMB010000086.1 GCA_945788485.1 uncultured bacterium
ATGATAGGCTTCAGCAGCGTCAGTGCAGACTTCATGGCTCGTCCAGCCATAAGGAGCTGGGGCACGAAAGCCTTTCCCTCCTGGAATCTCTGGCCTACGATGGCCATGGCCTGAATCATCTGTGTGTTGATGAGTTCGGACGGATTGGCGCCCTTGTCTATCTCCTGCTGAGTGGCTTTGACAGCCATGTCCTGGTTGCCTGCCACAATCGCATCGAGCAGCTGATGCCCGGAGGCTTCGCCTGCGGCGTTGTCAGCTGCCTCAGCCGTGCTGCCGTCGCCTGCTGTTTCGGGCTTTGCCGCATCCTCAGAAGAGCCGGGAAGCCTGTCTTCCGCAGCTGAACCGCTGTCCGTAGCAGCGTTTCCGGCCACGGTTCCAAGGCTCATGCCCGGGACGTGAGGCGCAACGAAGCATCCGTCCATTGGCTCTGTCAGCCGCTGCAGAGCCGCTATGTGGCGGTCTGTCGTGCCGCAACAGCCGCCCACGATGTTCACGCTCATGGTGCGGAGCATGGCCCAGTTCTGACGTGCAAACTCTTCGGGGGTCTGCTTGTAAGCGCCGTCGCTGCCCGGAGTGCCTGCGTTTCCATAGACGGAGATGAAATACGGAAGGCGTGATGCCATGTCCATGACCACAGGAGCGATGCCTTCCGGCTCAGAAGTGCAGTTTATGCCGACGGAGAGGATGTCGTGCCGCTTTGCCATACGCTCTATGAAAGCGTACATGTCCTGCCCGTTCATGTTCATTCCGCTCTTGCCTATCTGGGAGAAGGAAAGCATGAGCGGCAGCCTGCAATTCTTTGCCTTCATCGCCTCCTCAGCTGCATCAAGGCATATAGCAGCATTCTCAAGGTCGAAGATCGTCTCAATGAGGAGGCAATCTACGCCGCCGTCGATGAGGGCTTCTGCCTGTTCGCGGTATGCCTCGTGGAGCAGACGGGGGTCTAACGGCCCTGCATTGCCGCTGCCAAACGACACGCACTTGTTGGTCGGGCCGATGGAGCCGGCCACGTAGCGTGGCTTTGAAGGATTGGTGAGCGTGAAGGCATCGGCCATCTTCCGGGCTATGCAAGCCGCTGTGACGTTGATTTCCCGCACGTCATTCTCCAGCCCGTAGTCGGCGAGAGAGATTCTCTGGGCGGAGAAAGTGTCGGTCTCGATGATGTCGGCTCCTGCCGCAAGATAGCGGCGGTGTATGTCCTGCACGGCCTCAGGGCGCGAGAGCACCATCTCATCGCAGCAGCCTTCGAAGCCGTAGCTCTGTGCCATGGTGCCCATTCCGCCGTCGAGGATGAGCACACGCTCTTTGAGCAGCTCTTCAAGTGAAGGCCTTGCGCCGCCGTTGAGAGAGAGCTGCTTCGCTCCGCCCCGCAGCGTTGAGACGCCTGGCGTGAGCGCCCTGTATCGCGGCTGCTTCTGCTGAGGCTTGCCGGCGGCAGTGCTGTTGCCTATGCGGATGCACTCTTCGACCTTCTTCTCGGTCTCCGTGGTCTGGTATTCCTCAATGATCCGCATGGCCTTCTCCACTTCGTCCTCGTTGTGGAAGTCCATTTCGAGATGCACGCCGTCGCCTCCGATGTTGTCGAGAAGAGGGCGCAGCTGGTCGAGAGTGACCCAACAGGCCATGATGCTCTTGCCGCCTTTGAGAATGGTCCGGTACAGGTCATACCATTTCGGGTCGCCGCCTTGAGGCTCGCCGACACCGGGTGTCCACTGAATCGCGTTCAGCTCCTCAATCTCCATGATGGCAGGAAGGTGGTGCAATGCGCCCACTCCGTCGAGGTGATAGAGCGTGTAAGGAATCTTCCTGCACTGCTCACGCAGATAAGGCTGCACGAACCGCCGGTAGTCATCCTCTGAAATCATGGTGGAAATGTCGCTCTGCAGCTTCGTCATCTTGCCTGGCGCCCATGACGAGAAATAGCAGAAAGCCATCTCATCGCCCTCGCTTATGATGTCATACAGCTCGTCGAAGACCTTGAAATAGGTGTCGTTGATGAACTGCAGCTGCTCTTCTACAATCTCCGGCTGCATGACAGTGTCGAGCAGAACCTTGTCCGTGCCTTTCATTGCAGCGAGCACGTCAAGGCCTTCCATAAGGTCGGGCATGCCGACATAGTAGTTTCCGGCGGCCTTGCGCTTGCAGGCTTTGAGCAGTTCCTTGTGTATGAGGAAGTTCTTGTGCTGCGGGTCGAAGACGAGCTTGTCCTTGAAGTCTGGGTCTGGATGAATCCATATCGTGTCCTCTCCTCCTTCATAGACAGCTCCGAGAATGGCGGCGAGCGAGCCGGGACCAAGCTGTGTGTTGGCTACGGGCAGCATGTCGGCCTTCAAAGAGGAGTGGCCGACATACCAGTCGAGATATCCGGCTCTCCACTCCGGGTCGAACCAGCGCTGCTCATTAGAGCCTGCCACGGGAGCTCCAGGCAGTCCTGTGGCTCCAGTGCCGTAGTCGTTGCGGAGTGCAGAAGACAGGTGGACGGGCTGTTCTCCCGCGTAAGGGCCGTGCGGAGCGACTCCCTCCTGGAAGTGTTCCCACATGTTGAGCACTATGCCTTTATGGTTCCACCAGTTGATGTAGTGTTGCTTGGTCTCTTCAAGATTTATTTTCCACATGATTGTTGACGGTGACTGAGGTCCGTCATGCTCCGTCTTCTGCGTCTGAAGGCTGATGATGCGGCGCGCATTCCGGGCATGACGGCATTGTTAAGCATAAAGCCGCCCTCGCCATCGGTCCTTGTCGGGACGTGAGGCGGGGACGGCTTAGAGTATGTATGGTTATTTATAGACAGGGCCGAAGTTCTGGCAGGCGCGGTAGTCAGCGCCTTCCTTGTCCATGCCGAAGGCGTTCCAGCATGCCGGACGGAATATGTCTTTGTCCTCGACGTTGTGCATGCAGACAGGTATGCGCAGCATGGAGCATAACGTGATGAGGTCTGCGCCAATGTGTCCATAGACTATCGCGCCGTGGTTTGCGCCCCAGTTGTTCATCACGGAATAGACATCCTTGAACGCGTCGTTGCCCGGGATGATGCGAGGCGTGAAGAACGTGGTAGGCCAGGTGCGGTCGGTGCGCATGTTGATGGTGTTGAAGATGTCCTCTTCAACCTCCACCGTCCATCCTTCTGCGAGCTGAAGGACAGGGCCAAGGCCTTTGATGAGGTTGACGCGCAGCATGGTGACAGGCATTCCGCCCTTGCTGTAGAATGTTGACGAGAAGCCTCCTCCGCGGAAGTAGAGGCGGTCGGCAGGGCTCCACTTGGTGTTCTTCAGACAAGCCTCTACGTCTTCTGCCGTGATGTCCCAAGGCTGTTTCATCTCCGGCTCGCCCTTCTCGTTGGTCATCTGTCCTGTCGCGTCGAGTGTCGTTGCGCCGGAGTTGATGAGGTGGATGATGCCGGGAGCGGCGAGTCCGGTAAGCTCCTTGCCTGTCACTCGCTTCACTGCCTCCGGGCTCCAGAACGTGCGCACGTCGGAGAACATCACACCGCGGTTGGTGAGCAGATGGGCGAAGAGCATGGAGACGCCGTTGAGGCAGTCGTTTTCCGTAGCGTACGGGATGGCTTCGCGTATGCCGTTCCAGTCGAAAGAGGTGTTGAGCATCGACTCCGGGAAGTCGCAGTTGGGGTAGAAGTCAGTCCACTGCCTCTGCCCTTGGAATCCGGCGCAGATGGCGTTGTGGCCGAGAGCCTCCTCGTCGTAGCCCAGTTCTTTGAGGCGGGGGTTGCCTTTCATGAGGTCGCGGATGACAATCATGAGCTTTGTGGAGAACTCCCAGTCCTTGTCAAGCTCCTCGCGCGACTTGATCTTGTCCTCACGGTTCCAGTTCTTTCCTTCCTGCGACGCACATTTCTCCCTCACCCACTTGATGGCGCGTTCATACTCCTCAGGGTCGTAGATGCCGAGTTCCATGCGGCGTATGCACTCTATGAGGTCGATGTACTCGACTCTCATGCCGAGATATTCTTCGAAGAAGTCAGCGTCAACGATAGAGCCTGCTATGCCCATGCAGGTGCCTCCCATGGAGAGATACGACTTTCCGCGCATGGTGGCGACAGCCTGTGCGGCACGCGCGAAGCGCAGAATCTTCTCTGCCACGTCCGCTGGGATGGTGTTGTCTGCCAGGTCCTGCACGTCGTGGCCGTAGATGCCGTATGCCGGCAGGCCCTTCTGTGCGTGGGCAGCGAGCACGGCAGCGAGATAGACAGCTCCCGGACGCTCCGTTCCGTTGAAGCCCCAGACAGCCTTGGGATGAGTGGGGTCCATGTCCATCGTCTCCGAGCCGTAGCACCAGCATGAGGTGACGGTGATGGTGGAGCCGACATTCTCGCGCTCAAACTTCTCCTGACAGGCTGCTGCTTCAGCCACGCGGCCTATGGTGGTGTCGGCGATTACGCACTCCACAGGAGAGCCGTCGCCGTTTCTCAGATTAGTGGTGATCAACTCGGCAACGGCTTTTGCCAGTGCCATTGTCTTGTCTTCAAGACTCTCGCGTATGCCTCCCATTCGACCGTCGATGGTGGGGCGGATACCTATTTTCGGATACATAGTATTATGGTTTTGTATTTTTGTTTTGTTTTAGTATCTTTTTGTTTTTGTACGTATATATGTTTATCATGACAGACGGCAGCCTTTTACGATGCCTTACGCTTTGAAGGGATAATCAAGGCGAGCGCGAAGCCGACGAGGAAGATAGTTATTGTGCCGAGCACGATGGCGAGATAGCCATGCAATCCGGACGGCGGCAGGCCTATCCAGTCAGCTGCAGAAATCCATGCAATGATGCAGAAACCGGCTACGACACCGAGGATGGCATGCACGTTTGCCACCTTTCGCGAGATATATCCGAGCAGGAAAAGCCCCAACATTCCTCCGGAGAAGACGCTGGACAATATCCACCATGCGTCGAGGATGGATTCTACGTTCGTCAATGCCAACGCCACGACGATGCCTATCGCGCCGATGATGACCGATGCCGCCTTCAATGTGACGAGTGCCTCGCGGTCAGAAGCGTGGCGGCGTATCTTCTGATAGTAGTCGGTATAGACTATCGTGGCACATGATGTGATTGATGTGGCAACGGTTGACATGCCTGCCGCGAAGACCGATGCAATGAGAAGTCCAGTCAGCCCGTCGGGAAGTGAGTGTACCATGAAATACGGGAAGACATAGTCGGGCTTGCCGTCAGACACATAATCTGCCACGGTTGGGTCGGGCATCACCTGATAGTAGGCATACAAGGCTGTGCCGATGAGGAAGAAGACGGCGCTGACCGGAATGAAGAGCCATCCGCCGAAGAGAGCGGCGTTGCGCGCTTCTTTTTCTGTCTTGGCAGTGTGATAGCGTTGCACGTAGTTCTGGTCGATGCCGTAGTTCTGGAGATTGATGAAGATGCCATAAACCAGAGTCACCCAAAAGGTGGCATTCCCGAGATCGGTCAACGAGAAAGAGCCGAGCGAGAACTTGCTTCGTCCCGTCTCTTCAAGTATGGTGCCGAAGCCTATCTCGAACGTCTGCATAGGTCCTTCGGGCATAGAGAACATCAATACGGCGAGACATACCAACGCTCCGCCTATCAGAATGAAGCCTTGTATCGCTTCTGTCCATATTACAGCTTTCATTCCGCCGAGCATCGAATAGATGATGATGGCGACGGAGGTCACTATAATCACGGTGCCGAGGTCCCAGCCCATGAGAACATACATCGGCATGGCAAGCAGATAGAGAATAGAGCCCATGCGTGCAATCTGCGTAAGGAGATAGCATGCGCTGGCATAATATCTCGCCCACGGCCCGAACCGTTCTTCAAGGAAAGCGTAAGCCGACACGCTGCCGTTCGCCCTATAGAACGGCACAAAATACTTTGCCGCGAAATATGAGGCGATGGGAATGCCCAGTCCGAAGACAAAAGGATTCCAGTCAGAGGCGAATGATTTGCCGGGGTTCCCCAAGTAAGAGATTGACGAGACGTAGGTAGAGAAGATGCTCATTCCGATTACCCATCCCGGTATGCTCTTGCCTGCATTGGTAAATTCCGCAGCACTTGATTTCCTGCTGTAGAACGAGCATCCGAAGAACACGATGCCTCCGGTGAAGAGCAGGAATACTATCAGGTCGATGATGTTCATGTGGTATTCAGTTCAGATATAAGGTTTTGCCGTCGGGATATTTCAACTATGCATTGCGGACAAAGCTGTTATGCATTGCGGTGCAAAAGCCGTTTGCCGCCAAGCTTTTGTCTTACGACTGTCTGACGTTGAGTTTCAGTTTTGCGAGAGCGAGTGTTATCTTGTCGCGCTCAGGCTGGTCGAACTTGTAGAACGGCGATGCCACGAAATCGTTGTCGATGATTCCGAGCTGCTGGCATGCGCACTTCAGACCCTTCAGGTAGCTTGAGCCGTGTCGTCCGACGGTGTAGATAGACATCGAAATCTGCATGATTGTCTGCTGGAGCGATATGAGGCGGTCGATGTCGCGTGCCTTTGCAGCGTTGTACATGGCGACATAGAGTTCCGGGAACATATTGGCGCCGCCGTTGACACCGCCGTTTGCTCCCATGAGGACGAGTTCGCCGGTCATCTCTTCCGGACCGCAGAGCATGGCAAACTTAGGGTTCACCTTCCTCACGGCATACATCACGCTTTGGAAATATGTCGCGTTCGCGCTTGAATCTTTCAATCCCACCACCTGTTTCATCTTCGCGAGGCGTGCCACCGTCTCAGGCGCGAAGCTCACCTTTACATGGCTTGGCATGTTGTACAGGAAGACTGGCAACGGCAGCTGCGGCACGAGTTCCTCGTAGAACTGCGCCAGTTCCGGCTGTCCTGTAGCGAAATAGTATGGCGGAGCTGACACCAGGCCGTCGGCACCGCATTCGGCAGCGACATTGGCAAGATGGATTGATTCTACGATACTTGTGTCTGTGATGCATACGAGGATAGGGAGACGCCCGGCATTGATGCGGCACGATTCGCGTATCATGTCCTCACGCACCTTATAAGACAGCGACTGCTCTTCGCCCGTCGTACCCAAGACGAAGAGACCATGTACGCCGCCTTTTATCAGGTGGTTGATCAAACGCTCAAGACTTTTCACATCGAGTGTCTCATTGTCCAACAGTGGTGTAACGAGAGGCGGCACAATACCATTGAGTGGTGTTTTCAGAAAATCTGTCATGATGTCTATAAATGTTTTTATCGGGTTCTGTCAGTCGTTGCAGGCATTGGCTTTCCATACATTATTATATATATAACAATGGTGTATATAATACAATCTGGCGGACGGCACACATCAGATGCCGCAGCCGTGACATGCTGCTTCTTGTCTTGGGGAGATGTTGTCGGAGCCGGTCATGCCGCAGCAAACACCCCTTTGTCTCGACAATTGAACAATGAACCAAACAATGAAAGACAGAACGTGGTTTTAGCGTATAAATTTAAAGTTATGCAAAGTTGCACTGCAAAAGTACAAATAAATTTCCTATATACAAAAAAAAGACACGTTTTTTTGTTAATTTCTTCTATTAATCTCAATTTTTTATGCTACCTTTGCAGAGAGACAGCATAAAAGCATGTCTGCCATTGCCTGCGCTGCAACATAAGACAGGCTCCACCATGCACACTGCCCCAAGTTACAAGACACCATAAAGACAAACCGCAGAATATGAAAACAAAGCTTCTGAACCTTATTTCCCTCTTCGCCATGCTGACATCCTGCAATGCGCAGGACGACATCCGCCAGATGTCAGCAAGCGAGTTCCGCGACGCGCTGAAGAGCGATGCCGCCGCCGCGCTGCTTGATGTGCGCAGCGCGAAAGAATACTCCGACGGTCACCTCCCCTCTGCCATGAACATCGACGTGCTTGAAGAAGAGGCGTTCGTCAACAAAGCGAAGTCTCTCGACAAGTCAAAGACATGGTACATCTATTGTCGCAGCGGCAGACGCAGTATGCGTGCCGCGCGTCTGATGAAAGACCTCGGATATTCTGTAGTGAACATGGAAGGCGGCATAACGGCATGGGAGAAGGCTCAACTGCCGGTGACAAAAGCCGCTGACTGCCCTTCCGACAGCAACAAGACGGTTGCCGGCGATTGCGAGAAAGCGTCAGACACGTTCACCACCCGCAACGGCAAGACAGTTGTCATCTCGCACATCAAGCATGGCAGCCTGCGCATCACGGCGTGCGGCAAAGAGATAGAGATAGACCCCGTCACTGCCCTTCCGCCCCGCACGGACTACTCCAAGCTTCCGAAAGCCGACTACATCCTCATCACACACACGCATCATGACCATTGCGACAAAGCTGCCGTTGCGGCGTTGCAGAAGCCGGGGACGATGGTCATCGGCAATGCAGAGGCTGTGAAGCAGATAGGCGCAGGCACGGCATTGCGCAACGGCGAGAGGCTGCAGCTGTCGTCCGACATCAGTGTCGAGGCAGTGGCAGCGTACAACACGTCGGCAGACAAGCTCGCCTTTCATCCCAAAGGCAGGGACAACGGCTATGTCCTGAACATCGACGGCATGCGCATATACATCGCAGGCGACACGGAACCTGTCTCCGAGATGGAGGCTTTGGGCACGCTGGACATCGCCTTCCTACCTTGCAACCTGCCCTACACCATGTCTCTGGCGCAATGTGCCGAGGCAGCGAAGACTGTCAAGCCTGCCGTGCTGTTCCCTTATCACTACGGAGAAACAGATGTCGAGAAGCTTGCCGGTATGCTGCAGGGGTCTGGCATCGACGTGAGGATACGGC
>CALZMB010000087.1 GCA_945788485.1 uncultured bacterium
TGCATACACCGCCCCGCTCAATGTCCTCCCCTATTTCGGACGTCTTGGCTCGTTCATCACCCGTTACGGGCAAGACAGCTTCACCAATACGCGCGACATAGACAAGACAGCCTACTCCGTGCTCTACCTTATCGACAAGGCAGACCAGATGTCTCCAGTCGAGGGCTACATCTACGAAGACAACCACGTCTCCCCGACATCGCTTGCCGACGGAGCATGGCGCATCACACGTTTGAGAGGCGTACAGGAAGAGACACGTCATGTCATCTCGCTCACAGACGAGGGCAAGGGCTACAACGGAATGGCACAGGTGCGCCGTTTCTCATTTGCCGTGCCACTATGGAAGATGCCCGTGAAGAAGGTTTCTGCCTGCCAGCGCGGCATGAAGAAGGCGAAGAAGATGCTGAAGGCAAAGACAGAAGAGGCATTCAAAGCCTCAAATGCCGACGCATGGTATTATGACGAAGCCTCACACACCCTCCATATCTCAGCAGCAATGCAGACTGAGGAGATGAATATTGTGATAGAATGAAAACGATGGTTTGCAGCTTGTACATATACTTTTACAAGTTGCAAACCATTTCTTATTTTTATACACCCGAAACTTTCACCCGTAATATTATGAAACACTACATCCTGCTTTTTCTCTCCATTCTTTCTTTTGCCGCCATGCGTGCCGAGAGCGTGAGCAGTCCCGATGGCAACATCGCGGTTGATTTCTCTCTTGACGACGGCAAGCCCATGTACAGCATCCGCTACAAGTCCCATCCTGTCATCGCGCCCTCTCATCTTGGCATGACATTATCAGAAGGCGGTGCTGACCTTGTTGACGGTTTTGTCCTGGGCGAGACGCAGCGTACAAGTTTCGATGAGACTTGGCAGCCTGTCTGGGGCGAGGAATCGAGCATCCGCAACCACTACAACGAGCTGTCGGTGACGCTCCGGCAGCCATCGACAGAGCGCGTCATGGTGCTGCGCTTCCGTGTTTATGACGACGGCGTAGGCTTCCGGTATGAGTTCCCGCGCCAGCTGCATCTCACATATTTCACACTGAAAGAAGAGCAGACAGAGTTCGCCATGACAGCCGACCACACCGCCTGGTGGATTCCAGGCGACTTCGACACACAGGAGTATTCATGGACAAAGTCGCGCCTGTCAGAGATACGCGGGCTCTACCCTGCCGTGATGAAAGCTCATCCGCACAATCTCTCATGGAAGACCTTCTCTCCGACGGGAGTGCAGACGACACTTCAGATGCTCACCGACAGCGGCATATACATCGCGCTGCATGAGGCCGCCCTTGTCAACTACAGCTGCATGAACCTCGAACTCGACGACAAGACACTCGTTTTCCGCTCCTACCTCACTCCCGACGCAGAGGGCAACAAGGGGCATCTGCAGGCTCCGTGCCATTCGCCGTGGCGCACGGTGCGCATCAGCGACAGCGCCATCGGGCAGCTTGCCAGCCGTCTGACGCTCAACCTCAACGAGCCTTGCAAGATAGAAGACACGTCATGGATAAAGCCCGTGAAATATTGCGGCGTATGGTGGGAGATGATTTCAGGGCATCAGTCATGGTCATACACCAACGACCTGCCGTCCGTCAAGCTCTCTCTCGACGACTATAACAGCGTGAAGCCCAACGGCACGCATGGCGCGAACAACGCCGAGGTGCGCCGATATATCGACTTCGCCGCTGACAACGGCCTCGACCAGGTGCTTGTCGAAGGCTGGAACATCGGCTGGGAAGACTGGGCAGGGCATAAGAAAGACTATGTCTTCGACTTCCAGACGCCCTACCCTGACTTCGACATTGATGCCCTGAACGAATATGCCCACTCTCGCGGCGTGCGCCTGATGATGCATCACGAGACATCCGGCTCGTCGCGCAACTACGAGCGACATCTCCACGACGCGCTGAAACTCATGCAGCGTTACGGCTACAACGCTGTGAAGACCGGCTATGTCGGAGACATCATACCCTACGGCGAACGCCACTACGGGCAGTGGATGGTGAACCACTACCAGTATGTTGTAGAAGAGGCGGCACGCCACAAAGTGATGGTGAACGGACACGAGGCGGTGCGCCCCACCGGCTTGTGCCGCACATGGCCCAACCTCGTAGGCAACGAATCGGCTAAAGGCACAGAATACGAGGCGTTCGGCTTCACCAACGCCGCCCACACCACCATCTTGCCGTTCACCCGACTGAACGGCGGACCGATGGACTACACCCCCGGCATTCTTGAGACCGACCTCTCGTGGGCAGGCAACAAGAACAAGGTGAACACCACCATTGCCGGACAGCTGGCTCTCTATGTCACGATGTACTCGCCGTTGCAGATGGCAGCCGACACGCCGGAGAACTACGCGAAATACATGGACGCTTTCCAGTTCATACGCGACGTGGCTCTCGATTGGGACCGCTCCATCTATCTCGAAGCGGAGATAGGCGAATACATCACCGTGGCACGCAAGGCGAAAGGCACCGACAACTGGTTTGTGGGATGCAAGGCAAACGGCACCGGTCACAAGTCAAGCATACGCCTCGACTTCCTCGACCCCGGCAAGAAATACATCGCCACAATCTACGCCGACGACAAGACAGCGTCGTACGTCACCAACCCGAAGGCATACACCATAAAGAAACGCACAGTGAAAGCCGGCGACAAGCTCACCATCAACGCCGCCCCCGGCGGAGGATACGCCATTTCCATTATCAATATATAGTTGATGAGTTGACGAGTTGACAAGGAGTTCCCTTGAGCTTGCGAAAAAACAAGTTGACGAGTTAAGTGTATTATTATCTCATATACACCACATAGTTGTCAACCCGTCAACTTCAATTGCTATCAACTTGTCAACCCGTCAACTTGTTTACTCGTCAACTTGTTTACCCGTCAACTTGTTTACTCGTCAACTAAAAAAAGCAACCTATGAAACGAACACTTACAGCAGCACTGCTGCTCTTCCTCACACTCAACATGACAGCAGCACCGAAACTGAAAATCACGAACATCGAACCGAAACATTGGTATGTCGGCATGAAAGACGCCTCTGTGCAGATTCTCATCTCCGCCCCTGGCATACGCGACGCAGAGGTCACCACCGCCTATCCCGGCGTGACAATCGATTCTCTGGTCCGTCTCGATTCTCCAAACTATCTCTTTGTCTATGCCAACCTGAAAGACGCGAAGGCGGGCATGATGCCTCTCGACATACAGCTCGGCAAGAAACGCCTCACCGTCAACTACGAGCTGCGCGAGCGCGAGATGCCTGGCGAGCAGCGCCGCGGCTTCTCCAAGGCGGATGTGCTGTATATGTTCATGCCCGACCGCTTCGCGCAAGGGCGTGCCGACAACAGCAAAGAGAAGACCCGCATGCCTTATACCATCGACCGCTCGCAACCCTCGCTGCGTCATGGCGGCGACCTGGAAGGCGTGCGTCAGCATCTCGACTATTTCAACGAGCTGGGCGTGACAGCCCTCTGGCTCACCCCGGTCCTCGAAAACGACATGGGCGAAGAGAACGGGATGTCGTCCTACCACGGCTATGCCACCACCGACTACTACCGCGTTGACCCACGCTTCGGCACGAACGCCGACTACCGCCGCCTCATCGACGACGCTCACGCGAAAGGACTGAAAGTCGTCATGGACATGATCTTCAACCACTGCGGCGACCGCCATCCATGGATGAGCGACGCTCCTTCCGCCGACTGGTTCAACAACCCTGACTACGGTCTGCAGACAAGCTACAAACTCACACCCGTCATCGACCCTTACGCCTCAGACTTCGACATGGCAGAGACTGTTGACGGATGGTTCGTGAAATCCATGCCCGACCTCAACCAGCGCAACCCGCATCTCATGCTCTATCTCACACAGAACTCCATCTGGTGGATTGAGGCGTTCGGCATCGACGGCATACGCATGGACACCTATCCCTACGCCGACATGAAAGGCATGTCATCCTGGATGAAACGCATCAACGACGAATACCCCAACTATAACGTAGTGGGCGAGTCATGGGTGACAGAGCCGGGCTTCACCGCCTCGCTGCAGAAAGACTGCCGTCTCAACGACGAGAACACCTGGCTCAACAGCGTCATGGACTTCGCTTTCTACGACCGTATGTCGCTCGCCAAGAAAGAGGAGACCGACGACTGGTGGCAGGGCATGAACCGCATCTACAACGTCTTCGTCTATGACAAGCTCTACGCCGACCCGTCCAGCGTCCTCGCTTTCCTCGACAACCACGACACCGACCGCTTCCTCGCCAACGGCTGCGACACACTCGCCCTGAAACAGGGCCTCGCCCTCCTGCTCACCATCAACCGCATCCCGCAGCTCTACTACGGCACCGAGATTCTCATGAACGGCACAAAGGATGGCTCTGACGGCTTCGTGCGCAAAGACTTCCCGGGCGGCTTCCCAGGCGACAAACAGAACTGTTTCACTGCCGAAGGACGCACAAAGGCGCAGAACGCCATGTTCAACTGGCTCAGCAAACTCCTCCACTGGCGGCAGGACAACGATGTCATCATCCGCGGAAAACAAAAACAGTTCATTCCCTACAACGGCATCTACGTCATGCACCATGAGTACAACAACCGCCACGCGATGCTGATCATCAACGGCAAGAACCAGCCGAACACTTTCAACGCCACGAGATACAAAGAGTGCATCCCGCAGGCGGCGAAAGCTCGTGAGGTGACATCAGGACGGACATACAACCTCTCTGCCGACACCACGCTGAAACTCGCGCCGAGACAAACTCTCATCCTTGAATATTGAGAAACATGATGTTTTGTTAACAAATGCTATAAAACTTATACAAAACAAAATAAGCAATTTCACGGTTTGCATATTAATTAAATAATTATTAATTTTGCAAAGCGTCATACACATCAAGATGTCACACGAATATCAGAACAACATAGCATAATCATTTCTCAAGATGGATTCAACAGAAGAAATATACAACAAGCCCAAGAAGTTCGACAGTGCCGAGCTGATAGAACGTCTGTCAGTCATCATGGAGAAAGACCAGATTTTCAAAGATGTCTCTCTCACCATCGAAAGTCTCGCTGAGATGTTACACACCAATCGCACCTACCTCTCTAAGGCTGTCAACGACAGTTTCCAGATGTCGTTCCGCCAATGGCTCAACACCTACCGTATCGAGCAGAGCATACGCTTCATGATGCAGCATCCTGCCGCCAACCAAGAAGAGATAGCACGCAACAGCGGTTTCCTCAGCGCATCGGCTTTCAACCACAAATTCAAAGAAGTGACAGGCACATCGCCTCGCTTGTGGCTTGTAGAGAAATCTGTCGGCGTGAGATAAACTTTGTCACGGCTCACAAAAAAGAAAAGAAATATCCTACACGGCTCGGGACATCACGTCCCGGGCCGTTATTTTTATGCACTTCAATAAGCACAGCAAAAGGGGCAGGCATCATATTGAGTGATGGAACCGAGTTCCATCAAACACAACAACCAGCTTTGTCAATGGCCCGCCGCCCCGCTGCTGCCTCTCGCTCCCTGCTTGTGCTCACTCCCCGCCCCGCTTGTGCTCGGGTCCCGTTCGGCGTATCTCGGATGCGCCGCTTGCCACTCCCCTCCTCCGCTCTCTCATCTTGTTTTCGCTGCCTGCTCTTTCAGCCTTTCCTCCAGTTCCTGTGTCCACGGCTCGGTGCTCAGTTGGTATGCCATGTCATTGAGCGCCAGACACTGCGCGCGGCTTATCGTCCGCCTCTCCATGTGATAGGGCCACGGGGCGAGCATGAGCAGCAAGCCCTTTGCGCAAGCCTCGAAATATTTCCCGGGCGGCTTATAGTACGGAGCGAAGCCATTCTCCAGAACGACTATCAACGGCAAGCCGGCATCAAGCACCGCCCTTGCTATCTCCCTCTCGCCAGGCGAGATGCAGGGGCTCACCACCACGCCGCCTTTCCTCCCCCTGTCAAGGAAATACGTCTTCTGCGCAGCTATCAGCCGCAGGTTTTCGTCAGTGCCGTTGTTGTGGCATCTCACCTGCATCCTCAACGGGCTGTCTAACAGCCATCGGTTGCCTATGGCAGCAAACGTTCTCTCGCCCTCTTCGCCCATCTTCACCGTCAGCTCGCCCACCTTCTTGAACAGGTCAGGGTTCGATTTCCTCACCAAAGCCCGGTACGGGTTGTGCTCCACATAGCGCCTCATGTTCTCCAACTGCCCCTCGTGCATCAGTATCGAGTCGGTGAAGTTGTCACTGAACAGCGGCGGCGGCGCTTCCACACCTTTCGGTCCGAGCAAGCCCTGCGCGGTCAGCTCATGCCAATAGTGTTTGTTGCATCGGTTCTTCACCAAGGCCACATATTTGCCAAGAGGCTTCTCTATCCTGTCCGTTACGAATATCACCACATGCAGATGCTCCGGCATCAGCTGGAGTTTCATCACTTGCAGCCTCGGGTGCTCCCTTTCTAAACGGTACCATTCATTTTCCACCTCTCTGCCCAACGGCGTAGGCATGAAGCATGCGTTCTCCACCGTCTGCTCTGCAGCAAGCCAAGACAGCCTGCCAAGGCGTTCCTGCGTCCTGTCTGCCAGAGTGAGCGTGAGCATATAGATACACCTCGACCGATAGTCATGGTCTGCCATACGCCGGGTCATGGAGTGCTCAGAGGCGTATCGCCAGCCCACGCCTTCTATATATTTCGATTTTTTCTCTGTCATATCTGCTATCTTTCAGGGTTCCGTTCGGCGCATCTATGCAAAAGCACATGCAAAGTTACATAAATATCTCGAATCATGAGCCTGCCGTACGAGAAAAGCAAACACCAAATTGAAAACAATGTTAAAACAACGTGCGGATTGTTGTGCATATAAAGAAAAACATCTATCTTTGTACTATCAAAATGATATCACACTAAACATAACGGCAATGGAAAGAAAAGAAACCAAATTCGCAGGGACAGTCATCAACGGCTTCGTGATGCTGTCCGTGACACTCGCGACACTCGCCGCAAGCATCGCCCTCATCATCTGGGGCGGGATGACCGTCTCCGACAACGGCACGACAACAGGCGTCATAGCCATCGTGGCAGGCATCGCCGCCTTCATCGCGTTCATCATACTTCTATGCGGCTTCGTCCTCCTCGAACCGGGAGAGGCGAGGATGATGATGTTCTTCGGAGAATACCGCGGCACATTCACCGAGACGGGATATTTCTGGGTACACCCCTTCATCACGACAAAGCGTCTGTCGCTGCGCGCGCGTAACCTCGACGCCGAGCCGATAAAGGTGAACGACAAGGTGGGCAACCCGGTCATGATAGGTCTTGTGCTTGTCTGGAAGCTTCGCGACACATACAAGGCGATGTTCGAGATTGATTCGCAGACGATGGCGCAGAACGCCAACAACGCCGCCACGGGGACAGACGTGAAGAGCATCATGAACGCCTTCGAGCAGTTTGTGAAGACACAGAGCGACGCCGCGCTGCGTCAGGTGGCGGGGCAATATGCCTACGACGATGTCGATGGCGAGACCAACGACCTCACGCTGCGCAGCGGCGGCGAGGAGATAAACAGCCAATTGGAGACGAAACTCAACGAACGCCTCGCCATAGCAGGCATCGAGGTTGTGGAGGCACGCATCAACTACCTCGCCTATGCGCCCGAGATAGCCGCCGTCATGCTGCGCCGCCAGCAGGCTTCGGCTATCATCACCGCAAGGGAGAAGATTGTCGAAGGCGCCGTCTCGATGGTGAAGATGGCGCTCGACCGCCTCGCGCAGGAGAATGTCGTGGAACTTGACGACGACAAGAAGGCGGCGATGGTCAGCAACCTCATGGTGGTGCTCTGCGGAGAAGATTCGGCGCAACCCGTCGTCAACACCGGCACGCTGAACCACTGACACCTGCCGCAACGCGCCTCATCAAGACTTTCCCGCAACGAAAACACTACCCCGATGGCAAAGACAAAGAATTTCATACTGCGCATCGACAGCGAGATGATGGATGCCATAGAGGCATGGGCGGCTGACGAGTTCCGCTCTACAAACGGGCAGCTGCAATGGATCATCGCCGAAGCGCTGCGCAAAGCGAAACGTATGCCCAAACGCAGAAACGCCAACGCGCAAAAAAACGGAACAGCCGCACAGCCTGCCGACGGAGACAATGAATGATCGGCAGGCAGGTACGGAAGGCAGACGCGACACCCTCAGAAAACACAAGACATTGTGATTTCAAATTCGCGAGAAACGAAAAAAAACGAGCGAGGAGGGCGGCGGCACTTTCTACGCGCTGAATTTTCAGTTATACGCAATCCATTGATAATCAGACCACAAGCCTCAGAATAGGCAAAAACAGCACCTGAAAATGAAGCGAAAAAGGGGTAAAATAGTCAATCTTGCAGCCTGAAATAGTCAAACTTGCAGCCTGAAATAGTCAAACTTGGAACGTAAAAAAGACTATTTCAGACTGCAAGATTGACTATTTTGGGATACAGGACAGTGGTTTCTGCACAAAAAACCAACCGAAAACGGGCTTCAGACACAAAAAAACGCTGTTTATAAATGTTAATTTCAAGTTTTCCCGTTGTCAAGATTTTTCACACAAAAAGCGGGGTGCCAGTAAAACCCTGTGTCAGCTGATAAGACAAAAACAAACTATCAACTCGTCATCTGAAATCAACTTCACCTGCTCGTGGTGATGCGCACAAAGCCTGGAAGGCT
>CALZMB010000088.1 GCA_945788485.1 uncultured bacterium
GAAAGTGTATCCATATTCTAAATATATTTATTAGCAATTAAACTATCCGTGACAAAAATCATTGAGATTATTTTTTCTTCTTCTGTTCCCCAAGAGATGGTTGCTGAATTTCAATAATTTCATTCTTCGTTTGCTATCTCCCAGTGCCCTTTTTTATTGCTCCCTACGTATCTGATAAGATTCAAATCTCGGAGGACGTAAAGGTCACGTTTGACTGTTATGACACTTGTGTCCAATACATCAGACAATGTTTGCGCATTTATCGTATCATTTATCGTATCACCATTTATGATGTGATAAATTCTTCGCTGTCTTTCAGTGTATGCTCTTGCAATCGAATGTCTGGCATTCCTTGCGAGTCGTGATTTCTTCTATTGTCATATTCTGTGGGTTATTCGTTTTGCTGAATATTTTCGTTTGTTTCTTCCTGAGTAGGAATCTCTGGTAGAGCTTCAAATCGGACGAGGTCATTCATTTCTACATTTAGCAGTTTGGCTATCTGCATCATGGTCTCAAGAGTGGGTTGAGCCGAATTGGTACACCACTTGCTGACCGTTGCAGGATCCTTGCCCAATTGTGTGGCTAACCAACGATTCGTCTTTCCCTTATCAACCAACATGACCTTTATTCTGTTTATCTTTCCGTCCATAATGACACATTATTAATAATATATGTTTGCAAATATACAAATATATTCTGTAATACGTGCAGGAATATCTAAAAATTGGCATACTTTCTTCATTTTTATTGCGTTTTGTGCATCGTTTGGTATGTATATAGGTGTTTTTGTTGCAGAGAAAGAATAAGTAGTACAGGGTTATTGGTTCCCGTTATGCCATTGTATAGTTCTTTTGGCATTTCTGCTTTCCAAAGCACGAATCAAATCAGAAAATGTATCATTTGTGGTTTTTCTGTGTTTTCTTTTGGTTGTTTGGGGAGAAATTTATACCTTTGCAATGATTTTGTAACATGTTGATTATCAATGCTTATTTTTGATTTTGCGACATGTGTGCAACATCTGGTGCTAACGCATTGATAGTCAACTGGAGTCGTTTTCGAGGAGGTGAAGTAAGTTTGATAAGCAAACAATAAACAAATATAAGAAATCCGTGTAACTCAACGAGTTGCACGGATTTCTTATATTTATGGCAGTAGCATTTTCTTATTGATTCCTATCTTTTTCTATGGTTCTGCAAGATGTCGTGTGGGTCGGTAACTAAAGCCAAAGGCTTGGCAGATGCCCAGGCAGAAGCACATGACGTGAACCACTCATAAATATAAGGAATAACGGATGTTTGAAATAACATCGTTGGCATAGCCGCTTTGATAAATCTTCTATATCCACACACTTTCTTGTAGAACCCAGCTGATTGTATTTTGTTTGCAGCCAGTCTGTGTAGTTTTGTCTGATTCTTCAGCCAGATGTATCTCGTATTCTTCAATAGAGCCCACCTTGAAATAATCCGACTGCCCTATCCCTTGTAAAAAACAGACGATGGGAAGGCAAGCGAAACATCAGAAGCGAAAACAGATAAAAAACAAAAATCCCTTTTTCCATACATGTCAGCAAGAAACGGGCGGCTTGCCCACTGACAAATGTACGGGAAAAGGGATTCAGTTTATCTCTTCGAAGTCCGCATACTCCTCGTCGTCATCTACATATTGGCTCTTCGGACGCGTCGGTTTGCCGCTTATCGAAGGCTGCCGGGCGTCGTCAGGGCTGCCTGACGGATTCTGACGACGCTGCTGGAAAGGATTCTTGTTGAAATAGAAATGCGTATTGCTGTTGTTCCGGGGGGTGCCGCCGAACAGCACGCGCACCACATCTGCAAAACGATGGAGCAGGAACACGACAAGAACGACAACGAATATCAGGATTGCGATGATGAACCAGAACAACAATTTCAGGATAATCATATCTGTAACTTATAGTGAATGAAAGGGGCTGTCTGTATGCTGTGCCTATCCCGCCTCACTCTGACGAGCCGGAGACTGGGATATGAAACAATGTCAGCATCGCAGAGAGAAGGACATAAACAACGATGATGACGGGGATAGCTGCCACCTTGCCTATGATAATAGACATAAGCGAGAAAATCAGGAAACCATATTTCAGCAGGTTGCCGCGGTCGTTGATGCCCCAATGTTTGAACTTCAGGGCAAACATCGGTATCTCTGAGACAAGAAGCCACGAACAGAGCAGCATGAGAAGAATGACAGAAAGCGTTCCCCATGAGCCATCGAAGAGCGCAGGCATGCTGACAAGAAGCGAAGCCCAGAAAAGCGCGTTGGCTGGTGTCGGCATACCGATGAAGCCTAATGTCTGCCGCTCGTCGAGATTGAATTTGGCGAGACGCAGGGCGGAAAATGCCGCCATGATGTATGCTGTGTAAGGGAGGACGTCGCGGAACGGCTCAAGCATCGACGGATAGTCTGCCGTCGAAAGATGGAAGAAAAGCATTGTCGAGGGCGCCATGCCGAATGTGATGTCGTCGGCAAGAGAATCAAGCTCTTTGCCTATAGGCGACGACACTTTCAGCAGACGCGCAGACATGCCGTCGAAAAAGTCAAACACAGCCCCGACAACGATGAAGAGCAGCGCTAAAGATGCCCTGCCCTGAAAGGCGAAGCATGTAGCGATGCAGCCGGATATGAGGTTGCATGAGGTGATGATATTCGGGATATTCTTTTTCAATTTGACGTTTTTGTTTGTTGGTGGAGAATGTTTCTGCTTGCTGACGTGTCACTGCCACGCCTGACGCATGGGCAGACGGTCAGCCTTTACGCATCTTCGCTATCACTGTCTGGTCGCCGGTGGTGCTCTGTCCCAGTTTGACACATATCTCCGTGCCGAGAGGCAGGAAGACATCAACACGCGAGCCGAACTTTATGAAACCGAGATGCTCGTCGATGTAGCAGTCGTCATCAGGACAGGCGTAGGTCACGATGCGGCGCGCTACGGCACCGGCTATCTGGCGGCAGAGAATCTTCTCGCCGTTCGTCGCCTCTATGATGATGTCGGCATGTTCGTTCTCGGAAGCTGCTTTCGGAAGCCATGCCTTATGGTAGTTCCCATCGAAATGCTTGGCTGAAATGACATGCCCATCAACCGGGAACCAGTTGGCGTGGACATTGAACAGCGACATGAAGATGCTGACCATGATGCGGCGCTCGTGGAAATAGTCGTTCTCGTCAACCTCTTCAATGACGACAATCTTGCCGTCAGCAGGAGCGACGACTACGCCCAGCGTGTCGTCACATTCCGTGAACTTACGTATGGGGCAACGGAAGAAATTCAGCACCACCGCCCACACGATGCCGAAGACGACGGTGAATATCCAGAACGGAAGCTTTGTGTCGAAAGCCTGCCACAACACAACGGCTATGGCGATGAGGATAAAGGCACTATAAACCAGGGTGTCGGTGCCTTCACGGTGTATGCGTATCTTCTTTATGCGTTTCAGTTTTTGTATTCTTTGTCCCATTAGGCAAACAGTTGATTAGTTTTTAGGTGTGTCATGTGAGGTGAATTTATCTGATTTTGCCGATTGTCGCACGGCATGACATAATCCTCACGATTATCAGAATGCAAAGTTAATAAATTATTTTAAAATAATGTCGGCAAACCTGATTTTTTATTCATTCTGCTTATTTTTTTTGTTATTTTATGTATAATAGTTGTATGTATCAATAAAAATGTCTAACTTTGTCACGATTTACTGTTGTCATGTCTTCACCCACATCCTGCCTGCATGACAAATAAGAAAAATACAAATACAGAAATGGAAGATTTCGTACATCTGCACGTACACACCTATTATTCTATCCTCGACGGACAGTCGCCTATAGGGAAACTCGTTGACAAAGCTATTGCCAACGGGATGAAGGGCATGGCGATAACCGACCATGGCAACATGTTTGGAATAAAGGACTTTTTCGACTATTGCAACAAAGTCAACGGGGGACGCAAGAAAGAAGGACTTGAACCGTTCAAGCCAATCTTCGGGTGTGAGATGTACGTCGCGAGGAGAGGAAAAGACAAACGGGAAAGCGGTACGGGAGACAGGGGCGGATGGCATCTCATCGTGCTCGCAAAGAACATGAAGGGCTACCGGAACCTCATAAAACTTGTCTCGAACGCATGGGTGGACGGATTCTACGGACGGCCGAGAACAGACCACGAAGACCTTGAGCGATACCACGAAGGGCTGATCGTATGCTCGGCGTGTATCGCTGGAGAAGTGCCGTCGAAAATACTGAAAGGCGACATCGAGGGCGCAAGGGAGGCTATTGAATGGCACAAGAGATTATGGGGCGACGACTACTATCTCGAACTGCAGCGCCACGAGGTGAAAGACCCCACGCAACGTGCCAACAGAGAGACTTTCCCGTTGCAGCAGAAAGCAAACGCAGTGCTCATCGAACTGGCGAAGGAATACGGCGTGAAACTTATCTGCACGAACGACGCGCACTTCGTTGACGAGGAAAACGCCGAGGCGCACGACCATCTGCTGTGCATCTCGACAGGCAAGAAACTCGACGACTCTACACGTATGCTCTATTCAAAGCAAGAGTGGTTCAAGACGCGTGAGGAGATGAACGAGGTCTTCGCTGACATCCCGGAAGCTCTGTCAAACACAGTGGAGATTCTCAATAAAGTGGAGATGTACAACATCGAGAGCGACCCCATCATGCCGTTCTTCCCTATACCGGAGGATTTCGGGACGGAAGAGGAGTGGAGACAGCGCTTCTCGGAAGCCGACCTGTTCAAAGAGTTCACATCGGATGAGAACGGAGAGAACCAACTGCCGGAAGAAGAGGGAGTGAAGAAAATCCAGAAACTCGGAGGGTACGACAAAATCTACCGGATAAAGTTCGAGGCAGACTATCTCGCGAAACTCGCTTACGACGGAGCGAAACGCATTTACGGCGAACCGCTGTCGCAGGAGGTTGACGACCGCGTGAGATTCGAGCTGCACATCATGAAGACGATGGGATTTCCGGGATACTTTCTTATCGTGCAGGACTTTATCAATTCCGCACGAAAGGAGCTCGGAGTGTGGGTCGGGCCAGGACGTGGCTCGGCTGCTGGCTCGGTTGTGGCATACTGTCTCGGCATCACGAAAATCGACCCGCTGAAATACGACCTGCTGTTCGAGAGATTCCTCAACCCCGACCGTATCTCACTGCCTGATATCGACACCGACTTTGACGACGACGGCAGAGGGAAGGTGCTGCAATGGGTCATGGACAAATACGGCCACGAGAACTGCGCACATATCATCACATACGGCACCATGGCGACGAAAAACTCGATAAAGGACGTCGCGCGTGTCGAGGAGCTGCCGCTGCCGGAAACAAACGCGCTGTGCAGAGCGATACCCGAACGACTGCCCGACGGAATGAAGATGAACCTCGGCAACGCCCTGAAATGTGTCAGGGAGTTGCAAGAGGCAGAAGCCTCGACCGACATCCGTGAACGCAACACCATAAAATACGCCAAGATGCTTGAGGGCACCGTGCGCAATACCGGCATACACGCCTGCGGCTTCATCATCTGCCGAGACCCGATCTCTGACCATGTCCCCGTTTCTACGGCTGACGACCCGGACTTCCCCGACATCAAGACTGCCGTGACACAATACGACGGGCATGTCATCGAATCGACCGGACTGATAAAGATGGACTTCCTCGGGCTGAAGACCTTGTCAGAGCAGAAAGAGGCCGTGAAGAATGTGAAACTAAGCCGGGGCATAGACATCGACCTCGACAACATACCCATCGACGACCCCACGACATACAAACTGTATCAAGAAGGACGAACAATCGGTACCTTCCAGTTCGAATCGCCGGGAATGCAGAAACACCTTCGCGCTCTCCACCCTACAGTCTTCGAGGACCTCATCGCCATGAATGCCCTCTATCGTCCGGGACCTATGGACTACATTCCGTCGTTCATCGCCCGCAAAAACGGAAAGGAAGAGATAAAGTACGACATCCCGTGCATGGAGAAATATCTCAAGGACACATACGGCATCACTGTCTATCAAGAGCAGGTCATGTTGCTCTCAAGACAACTTGCCGACTTCACGCGCGGACAAAGCGACGCGCTGCGTAAGGCGATGGGCAAGAAGAAGAAAGCCATCGTTGACCAGATGAAGCCGATGTTCATCGAAGGAGGCAAGAAAAACGGACACGACCCGAAGGTGCTGGAAAAGATATGGGCCGACTGGGAGAAGTTCGCGTCATACGCCTTCAACAAGTCGCACGCCGCCTGCTATTCGTGGGTGGCTTACCAGACAGCATATCTGAAAGCCAACTACACGCCCGAGTTCATGGCTGCCATCATGACACGACGGCGCGACGACATCAAGGAAATCACAAAACTCATGGACGAATGCAAGGCTCTCGGAGTGACGACAAAGGGACCTGACGTCAACGAATCGTTCGTAGATTTCGGCGTGAACAAGAACGGAGAGATACGCTTCGGGCTCGCCGCCATAAAAGGCATGGGAGAAAACGCCGCATCTGCCATCATAGAGGAACGGCAGAAAAACGGCCCTTTCAAGAACATCTACGACCTTGTGGAACGTGTCAGCACAACCAACGTCAACCGCAAATGCCTCGAATCGCTGGCTCTCAGCGGGGCCTTGGACTGCCTCGGCATCATGCGCGAGCAATACTTTGCGCCCGACGCGAAAGGCAACACGTTCATCGAGATTCTGAGCAGATACGGACAACTCTACCAACAAGAGAAACATCAGGCGCAGAACTCGCTCTTCGGAGGCTTTGACGACATAGAGATAACAAAGCCGCAGCCGCCTAAGGCTGAGGCATGGAGCAACATAGAGAAGCTCAACCGCGAACGCGAACTCATAGGCATATATCTCTCTGCACACCCGCTCGACGACTACCGCATCGTGCTCGAAAACATCTGCAACACACATCCGTCTGACGTGGGGCGCGACGCTGACAGGGAAGAACTGGCGAAGAAAGAAACCATTCGCGTCGGAGGGATAGTGACGAACGTCAGGACAGGATACCAGAAAAACGGCAATCCGTGCGGCTTCGTCACCATCGAGGATTTCGCGTCGGCAGGAGAAATAGCTTTCTTCGGAGAGAGTTGGGGACAATGGTCGGGAAAACTGTCGATGGGAAGCTCTGTCTGCGTGTCGATGAAATGCTACAAGAAATTCCCTACATCCAACTATTTCAACATCGATGTCACTGACGTGCAATATCTCAACACCGTGAGGGAGAACGCCATACAGAAACTCACGATATCCATACCTGCTTCTGTGCTCATGCCGCCGAAAGATGCGGCGGACGACACTGAAAACTTTGCAGGCAACATAGCGGAAGACCTCAACACGCTCATCAGCAAGCAGAAAGGGCCGACAGAGCTCTACCTGCAACTCACCGATGCCGAAACTGGAAAAGCCATAACACTCAGAGCGAGAGACACCATTACGGTGCACAATGCCCTGATTGATTTCGTGAAACAGCAGGAGAGCTGGACATACTCCGTCAACTGACAACACCTGCGCTCTTTTCGTAACAGAAGAAACTTACATATCAAAATATTCATAGAATCCATCTTAACCATAAAAACGACAGAACTATGGAAGTAAAAGTGACAAAAGAGAATTTCAGCAGCCTCATCAATGGAAATGAGCCTGTAGTGGTTGATTTCTGGGCTACATGGTGCGGGCCATGCCGCGCCCTCGCCCCTGTGCTTGCACAACTCGCAAAGGAATACGACGGCAAGGTGACCGTAGCGAAATGCGACATCGAGGAGTGTGACGACATCGCGGTAGAATATGGCATACGCAGTGTCCCGACACTCATCTTCTTCAAGAACGGCGAGCCTGTAGACAAGCTGGTGGGCGCTGCCGGAAAAGCAAAGATTCAGGAGAAAATCGACGCTCTCCTCTGATTCCGGGCATTGAACGCATGACATTGCCATGAACGGCAGTGTTACGGACGGATGGTTCTCACCTCGGCATGAGGCGGGAACCATCTGGAACATTAATCTTTCCGAGGGCACAGCATTCCCCGTCATACAACATGAAACCAATCATAACACATTTCACCGACACCGACCTTTACAAACTGACGATGTGTTGCGCCATCGTGAACTGTTTTCCGCGTGCCATGGTGAAATACCATTTCGTTGACCGCAACGACACAGTCTATCCCGAAGGCTTCGCCAAACTTGTCGAAGAACAGGTCATATATCTCGAAGACCTTCGCTTCACCGATGAAGAAGCAGAATTCATGCGCTCACGCTGCTACTACATCCCGTCATGGTTCTACACCTACCTGAAAGGTTTCCGCTTCAGACGCGAATGGGTGAAAGTGAGCCAGGATGCAGAGGGGCATCTCGATATTGACATTGAAGGTTATTGGCACGACACTGTGCTGCTCGAAGTGATGATACTTGCCATAGTGTCTGAACTCTCACACACGCTGTCGGGAGAGTTGGAGCGCATCGACCTCGCAGAATACTACAGAATCTCATACGCCAAAGCACGCCGTATGCTGCAGGCAGGACTCACCATATCGGAGTTCGGTACACGTCGCCGTTTCTCTCTCGCTGTTGAAGACGAGGCTGTGAAGGCATTCATCGATGCCGACCGTGATTTGCGCAATGAACTTGGTCCAGAC
>CALZMB010000089.1 GCA_945788485.1 uncultured bacterium
TTGTCCAGGGTTACGACCGCTTTGCTTAGTACAGCCTTCCAGGCTGGTCGTGACATATTCTTTATAGTATCCACTTATTAATCTCTTGATTGTCAACTTTGTGGGTTAAAGCGAAACTTGAATACATTAATAAAACAGAACAATGCTGTCGGACAGACATTGAGACGCGGAGATAGAGAACAGACGAGACGGGATTCGGACACTGCCGAACCCCGTCTCGTTTGGTTGTTATATACGTTGCGCTGAAATCTGTTTCTGCGTTTGCCGGACATCATTCCGCAAAACGCTCATCGCTGTGGCTTAACGTCATCTGCCCAGAAGGGCGCACATCTGCCGGGCGCTATCACCCTTCAATGTGATGGGAGAAGTGTAAGGCTCGTAGTTGAAATCGCGATACTCACACATCTGCATACATATCATCGCGTGTTTCTCGTCGTAGAAACAATCAACGAGGATGCTACCCTGTTCCTGCGGGCGGGGCATGGCTGTCGTGCCGCCACTTTTCAGGAAATTCAGCACGTCTTCCTTATCCCCTTCCGAGAAATACAATGCCTTATGCGTGATGCCGCTGCCTGTCGGACTGTAAACCATACGGCTGTTTGAAAAGACACTGAGATACAGGCCTGCGACAGCACAGACGAGGCCTGTTGTCATTATTGCCACACTCGTGTTCGCATTGTTGATGCTCGCCGCCATGGGGATAAGCATCAGGGCGATGCCTGAGACGAGAAGGAGCAAGCCGAGGAATACTCTCAGAAGGCTTGTCTTGTGCAGACAGTCACAATGGTTCTTCAGATAGAAAGATGACAGTGTCGGGATATTTGAGCTTGAATAAAGAATGTTTGTTGCCATAATATTGTTTCTTGTTTTTAGTTGTAAATATTTGATAATCAATGTGCAGCCGCATGACAGCCGCAGTATATGTCGAATCTCCTGCCGTTGTTTGCGGCTATTCCGTAACATGATGCCACCCCCTGCCCTGCCCACTTCATAGCGCGGGGAAGAGACGATGCGACAATTGCACCGCGTGCCTTCGAGAAAACAAGCATCGGTGTTGCAGAAAAAGTTGGAGAATCCGTGAAGTGAAACAAGAAATCAAAGTATTATCTCTCTCAATGCGAATACGTAGTACTCGCATGGTCTCGCACACCCCCACGGTGTGCTGCTGCCAGAATTCCGGCAGGATAAGAAACGCGTCCATGACATGACCGTGGACAATACACTGGCAGGCGACAGCAGGGCGGAAGCTGACAAGAGGCGGTGCGTTGCGCGGAAGCGATGCCCGGGCTTTGAGCCTGACGGCACATATCGTCTTGACGATGCCGCCTCAGGCATCTGTGCGCCGGAACTTGTTATGCCTGCAACAGTGTCATAGCCGCCAAGAATCTTGCGAAACGGAACATCATCAGATGTCTCAGCCTCGCCCGTGATGCCAAGGTCGAGACAGCCGGCACAATGCTCCTTGTGCTGCAATGAGGCAAGTGGAGAAGAACTGTCGGCTGCGTATGATGCGTCTGGCGCAGCAAGGCAGTCTGCATGACGGCATGAGGCGGCACTCGCCATTCCCGAAGCCGAGAGCAGGAGAAGAACAACAGACAAGATTATGCGGATGAAACCCGTGAGCCTCATCCTTGTTGCCATGCGCCGTGTCTCTGACATAGCAGCCGGGCAGGAATAACAGAAAGTCTTGTCTAACATTGTCCTCATTTTTATGCAAAGGTAGTCGGAATATGCGGAAGCGCAAAATACGACCTATTAAATTTTCTTAAACCGATGTGTTTTGATGTCGGTACGATGGCAGATATTTGCCAGAACGTAAAATTATGCTTAACTTTGCACGGAAAACGGATAATTAAGTAAACAAGTTGACGAGTTGATTCTCTTAGTTGACGAGTAAACAAGTTGACAAGTTGACAAGTTGATAGATCTGTCAACTCAAAACTTATCACTCGAATACTAACAACTTGTCATACTCGTTTCACTCGTCAACTCGTCAACTAAGACAATCAACTCGTCAACTCGTTTTTTCGCAAGCTCAAGGGAACTCCTTGTTTCACTCGTCAACTACTAAATAATAATAAATATGTTTGAAAATCTCAACGAAAGACTTGAACGGTCGTTCAAGATACTCAAAGGAGAAGGAAAGATCACGGAGATCAATGTCGCAGAGACACTGAAAGATGTTCGCCGTGCCCTCCTCGACGCCGACGTGAACTATAAAGTCGCCAAGACCTTCACCGACACCGTGAAGCAGAAAGCCCTCGGCATGAATGTGCTGACCGCCATCAAGCCGGGCGAGCTGATGGTGAAGGTGATGCACGACGAGCTTGCCTCACTGATGGGCGGCAAGGCGACAGAGATGACACTCTCATCCACCCCCGGACATCCTGCCGTCATCCTCATGGCAGGCCTCAACGGTGCCGGAAAGACCACCATGTCCGGAAAACTCGCGCTGATGCTGAAGCAGCGTATGCACCGCAAACCGCTGCTTGCCGCCTGCGACACGTTCCGTCCCGCAGCCATGGAGCAGCTGAGAGTGCTCGCCGGACAGGTAGAAGTGCCGGTATATATCGAAGAGGGGGCGAAAGACCCTGTTGCCGTAGCCAAGAACGCCATACAGCATGCCATAGCTACAGGATGCGACACCGTCATTGTCGATACTGCCGGACGACAGTCGATTGACGAAGAACTCATGTCGCAAATCAAAGACATAAAAGATGCTGTGCAGCCGCAGGAGACTCTGCTCGTCATCGATGCGATGATAGGACAAGAGGCTGTTGCGACAGCGAAGCATTTCAACGAGTGTCTCGAAATAGACGGCGTAATCCTCACCAAGCTCGACGGCGATACAAGAGGCGGCGCGGCGTTGTCTGTAAGAACGGTTGTCGATAAGCCGATAAAGTTCATCGGCACAGGCGAGAAGATGGAAGCCATCGACGTCTTCCACCCCGAACGTATGGCAGACCGCATCCTCGGCATGGGCGACGTGGTGTCGCTCGTCGAGCGCGCCCAGCAACAGTTCGACGAAGAAGAGGCACGCCGGTTGGAGAAGAAAATCAAGAAGAACAAATTCGACTTCAACGATTTCCTCGGACAGATACAGCAGGTGAAGAAGATGGGCAACGTGAAAGACCTCGCCGCCATGATACCTGGCGTAGGCAAAGCCATCAAAGACATCGACATCCCTGACGACCCGTTCAAGAACATCGAGGCCATCATCGGCTCCATGACACCGAAAGAACGTGAGAACCCCGACATCATCAACCAGTCGCGACGTATGCGCATCGCCAAAGGCTCAGGCACAAACATACAGGAGGTGAACAAACTCATCAAACAGTTCGACCAGACACGCAAGATGATGAAGATGGTCACAGGCATGGGCACATCAAAAATGATGCAGATGGCAAATGCCATGAGGGCAATGAAAAGATAGTGTGTTAGTTGATTCTCTCTTAGTTGACGAGTTGACAAGTTTACAAGTTATTTGTACTGTCATCTCACAACTCAGCACTCAATACTATCAACTTGTCATACTCGTTTCACTCGTCAACTTGTCAACTCGTTAACTTGTTTACTCGTCAACTTAAATACAACAATATGCAACTTATCGACGGAAAAGCAGTGGCTGCCGCCATCAAGGCGGAGATAGCCGAAGAGGTGCGCCGCATCGTGGCAGAAGGCAAGCGACCTCCACACCTCGCAGCCATCCTTGTCGGACACGACGGCGGCTCAGAAACATACGTAAAGAACAAAGTGCTCGCGTGCGAGGCATGCGGCTTCACATCCTCGCTCATCAGATACGAAGACGATGTCACAGAGGCAGAACTGCTTCAGCGCATCGACGAGCTGAACAACGACGATAACATCGACGGCTTCATCGTGCAGCTGCCGTTGCCGAAGCACATCAACGAGCAGAACGTCATTGAGCGCATCAGCTGGAAGAAAGACGTTGACGGCTTCCATCCCGTCAATGTCGGCCGCATGGCGATAGGCCTCCCCTGCTTCATCTCCGCCACGCCTCTCGGCATCATGACACTGCTGCAACGCTACGGCATAGAGACCTCTGGCAAGAACTGCGTCGTCCTCGGCCGGTCGAACATCGTGGGCAAGCCGATGGCACAGCTCATGATGCAGAAGAACTTCGGCGACGCCACCGTCACGGTATGCCACAGCCACTCGCGCGATTTGGTGAAGAAATGCCAAGAGGCGGACATCATCATCGCTGCCATCGGCAGTCCGAAGTTCGTCACTGCTGACATGGTGAAAGACGGGGCTGTCGTCATCGACGTAGGCACGACAAGAGTGCCGGACAGCACACGGAAGAGCGGCTACCGCCTCACGGGCGACGTGGATTTCGAGAACGTGGCAGAGAAATGCTCGTTCATCACCCCCGTGCCGGGCGGCGTAGGTCCCATGACAATATGTTCGCTCATGAAGAACACCCTCGCGGCAGGGAAAAAAGAATACTACAAATAATCTCCTCCCCCATCTTGCCATCGGCAATACACAACAGAGAGCGGAAGACAAACCTCACGGCTTGTTTCCCGCTCTCTGTTTTTTCGACATACATCATACGCCACGTTTTCTAAGCAAACCGACGACATCTTCACGATTTTCCACATTTTCTCAAAAATTTCCTTCATTTTCTTTGGCATTAAAAAAAATATTGTTAACTTTGCAGTGTGGGAGTAATGACCACTGAAACCAGCCCGCGAAGTTGGGAAACCTCAGCCGATCTTCACAGGTCGGCTGTTGTAATTTTATACAGTGTATTTTAGGGGTAGAAGGATTATAGTCCGGGAACGTCCGCCCCTTCTTCCCCGAGTTCTGCCTGAACATGTTCTGGCGGTCGTTCTTCGCCGCCTCCTCCTCAAGCTCCATCGCCTTGCCGTGCGGTGTCTTCACATACGCCTACTCTACACCACAACCACCGCTTGACGGCATCCGCTGCCGTTAAGCGGTGGTTTTTTATATTCGCGTCACATCCTCTCTCTCACGTCCTTTCCTGCTCCCGTGCCCTTGTACTTGCTTTTCGTGACATTGAGATTGTAGCGCAAAGTGAGGCTGACGCGCTGCATGTCGTAGATGCCGCGTCCCTGCCCGAGGATATGGGTTTGGGTGAGGATATAGTTGCCGAGGTCGAGACGCACATTGTTGTATGCCTTGTGGAAAATGTCGCTGAAGGCAAGACGGACAGAGAGTGCCTTGTCTCTCAAGAAATATTTCTGCACTGAGCATGACAGGTTCCAATACCAGTTTCGCAGCTCGGCATTGCCGTAGTGTCCGCCGGAAAGCAACTCGGAGTTTAGTTCAAACTGCCAGCCGCCGGCAGTGTCCGGCAAACGGAAGGCGTTGTTGGCATTGAAGATGAAGAGGGGCTTGTTGTAGCTCACCGTGCGAACGCCTCCTGCCTCGCGCGGGTCTGTGAGGCAGAACGCCAGCCATTGCTTCTGTATGCCGACAGTATAGTTTGGCGACCAGATGCCGAAAGTGGGCGAGGCATTCAAGAAAGCGCTGAGGCGGTGTATCGGCTCTGTGAAGTTCACCCATTTCAGCAGCACGCGCCCTTCGTCATCGTATGGATAAGTCCAGTCGTAGATGCCGTTCTTTATGCACGCATACTGCAACGACATTCCAAAGCTGCTGTATCGCATATTCAGACCGACATCGTGGTGCATCTCATTCTCAAGTTTCGGGTCGCCGGTAGAAAGGGTGTAACGGTTGTTGTATTCTATGTTTGAACGGAGGAGGTAGTAGTTCGGGCGGCGCGTCTTCATGCTGTACGACAGCTGCGCTTCCACCTTCCCGAGCCTTGTGCCGAGGCTGAAGAAAGGAAAGAAGTTGTCATGACGGCGCGTGAGGTTTTCAGAGGGCGAGACATGATTGTTGTATGTGAAATCGACATGCTCGTATCTCAATCCTGCGCTGAGCATCCCCAACTGCGGAATCATCGCCCCGTATTCTGCAAAGAGAGCGTACGAGTTTTCCGCCACGTCTGATTTGTCGTCAGCAATGGCCGTCTCGCTTATCTGATAGAGGTTGTCTCTTTTGGCGAACGCCGTCTCTGCGCCTAACTGCAGGTTGCCGCGCCATATCGGGCGTGAGAGCACGAGCTTTGCCGCGAAGAGCCTGCTGTCCGTTTCGCTGTCAGCGAAGACATCCTTGCGCCCGGCGTTGTCCGTCTCGGCTGTTCTCGCCTTTGAGGTTTGGTCTGTCGTGTAGAAGTCCATGTTGCAGTCGATGCCCCATGCGCCCGCCTTGCCGTTATAGTAGGCATTGATGAGCCAGGAGTTGAGCCCGTCGGCGTCAGTGATGGTCTCAGACACGAGATGGTCGTCAAGCACGGCATTGCGATACACATCCTCCGTCATCAGGAAATCTGTCATGCCTTTCAGATTGTCGTTCCGCTCGATTCTGAAGCCGGCAGAATGGTCGGTGCAAAACGTAGTGTTCATACCGAAGTTGTATCGCAACGTGTTGTATCGTTGCCCGAGATGTGTCGTGCCGCCATGCGCGAAAGATGTGTTGTCTTTCCCGAACGTTGCCTGCGAGGTTTCGGTGTCGTAGTGGTTGAGGTGCTGCGCATCAAAGGTGACGCCTCCGAAAAAGTCGGTGCCGTCAATCCGGTAGTTCATGTTGAGGGTAGAGGCACACCGTTCGTTGCCGCACGACGGTGCAATATCGCCGTTGGCATCGACCGACATGCCGAAGCCTTCGCCGTTTCGTCTCAGCGTGTTTAGCCTCACCACGGCGTTTGCCTCAGCGTCATATTGCGCGCCGGGGTTTGTTATCACCTCCACATTCTTGATGTCGTGGCTTGAGAGAGACTGCAGTTCAGACACGTCGCGCACCTTTCTGCCATTGATATAATATATAGGTGTACCCTTGCCTATGACTTGCAGCTCTCCCTTCATCTTCATTATGCCGGGAATTTGCGAGAGCACATCCTCTGCATTGCCTGCCGTGGCGACGGATGTGCCGACAATGCGTGTCACCATGCTGTTGCCTTTCATCTTCGTTTTTGACGGTGCTGTGACTTTCACCTCGTCGAGTGTCACGCTTCTGAAAACGGAATCCCGTGCTGATACCTTGTCTCCGCTCGTCTGCGCAGAGACTGCCGTTGCCATAATGGCTAAAAGAATTGTTGCTGTTGTTTTCATCGTTTTGTTTTGTTGTGTATGTTTATCGGGTGCAAAGGTAGCACAAGAAAAAACCGTATGCAATAAATGGGACAGATGTACGCCGGATTAGGGACGCTCTGCATGAAATGTGACGAAATGCAGATGGTATGGTACGAATGGATGAAAGGAAATGATTGTATCTCACGGATTTTCGTTAACTTTGCACTCGAAAATCAGAGACGGGCACCATTAAGAACCGACGCTTCGCTCCGTTTCAAAATGACATACCCTATTTTCGAGTGCGAGGAAGCACTCGAAAATCAGAGACGGTACAATACTCTTCAAAGGGTTTATCTTGTTTTTGTGATTCTTTACTGACACAAGGATTTACAGGCGACCCCAAACATCTTATACAACTCATCAACCAAAAAAATCTATATGCTCAACCAGATTCTAAAAGACACTCTCAAATCAAGCCTTTTCGTCTTGCTCTTTCTTGCGCTAATACAGCCTTTCGGAATAGACAGGATGCAAGAAGGACGCATCGTGTTCATACTCGGAGAATCACTCATGGCGGCTGTCGTCATTTTCCTCTCCTCGTCCGCAGCAGCATACATATATAAAATAAGGTGTATCTCTGAAACGTCCGCATCAACGTTCTTCAAAATAACAGTGACGGAAATAACGCTCATCACCCTCTCGCTCGGAGCCGCTCTGCTGTGCTATAACGGATGGTGGCACGAGGGCGACGCGTTCAGATACTGGCATGACATCGATGGCACACTGACGCTGCGGCCATGGCTGACGATGTGTCTTTACGTTGCCATCATCTCTGTCTTCGTGTTCCTCTTCCACACATTCGACTATCGCACAAGAAAGCTGAAGAACGAGCTGAATGAGGTGAAGGCAATTAATATGCTTCTCGAACAACGGCAGCAGAAACTGTCTGAAGAAGAGAACGGAGAAGCAACTGACAGCGTGAATGAAGAGAAGCCGCGAAACCTCGTGACGATAGAAGGGCAAGGCTTGAACGCCACTCTCAGGCTTGACCCCGCAAACATCATTTATGTTGAATCGATGGCGAACTATGCCGACATCTGCTATATAGCAGACAACGAGACAAAGCATACGACTCTGCGCATCACACTGAAACAGATTCGTGCATCGCTCGAAGGCATCGCCTCTATCGTGCAATGCCACAGGGCTTTCCTTGTCAACATTGATTTCGTGATGGCAATGAGCTCACGCAACCAAGGCTACCAGCTGCAACTCTTCGGCATAGAGAAACAGATTCCTGTCTCACGAGCCAATACAGAGAGCATAAAGCTGCAGTTGAGTTGAGATGTTGATAGCTTTTTTTATTTTTGATAAACGACAACAGAGACAACGTATGCTTCATCTGCAATAATAAGTGTTGCCGGTGTTGTCCCCGTTGTCGTGAAAGAATATGTCAACTGTGATGTTAAAATAGTATCAGCCACTGTCCGAAAAAGTAACCCAATGATACTAAATTG
>CALZMB010000090.1 GCA_945788485.1 uncultured bacterium
GGGTTTCAAACACTTTCTTTTGGGCAAAATATCCCACCACCGCGCCAATCGTCAATATACACGGCGTGGAGAACGACACGGCGCAGGTTGTCGTGCAGATGATAGACAAAAGCGAAACGCTGAAAGCTACGGCAATAGCGGTCGATGGAACAGCGGAGTTCTACTACGTCGAACCCGGAGAATACTATCTCAAAGCCATCGTTGACGAGAACAGGAACGGACAATGGGACACCGGAGACTACAGCATCGGACTGCAGCCCGAGAAAGTGTTCTACAAGCCGGAACCCGTCGAATGCAAGGCGAAATGGGACCTCACCACAGACTTCGACTTCAAGAAACACCCGCTCTTCATGCAGAAACCAAGAGAGATGGTGAAACAGAAAGCCGAGAAAAAGAAAACGGTGAAAAACCTCAACGCGAAACGTGCAGAGGAGATGAACATAAAATACGACAAGGAGAAGGTGGACAGCAAGTTCTGAAAACCGCTCAGATACATGGACATACATGCCCGGAACTGTGCCGAGATACTAAAAGAATATAATTTTTCGGCTGTATCAACCAACATCTCAACCAAATGTTATAACTTTGCACTTCGGCTTCCGCACGCAAAAAAAGATACTGGCATACAAAGCCATGCGAAACGGACATAAAAACAAATAACAAGCAAAACAACGAAATGGACAAATTAAGTTATGCGCTCGGCCTCGGAATAGGCACGCAGCTCGCACAACTCGGTGCAAAAGACATCAATCTCGACGATTTCAAAATGGCTGTCGCTGACATGCTGGCAGGAAAACAATCGCAGCTGCCGCAGGACGAGGCACAGAAAATAGTGAACGAGTTTTTCCAGAAACAGGAAGAAAAAGAGATAGAACGCCGCAGAAATGCCGGCAAGGCAGCGAAAGAAGAGGGAGAGAAATATCTCGCCGAAAACCTCAAGAACCCGAAAGTGATACAGACACCTTCCGGACTGCAGTATGAGGTGCTCGTCGAAGGCAGCGGAAAACAGCCGAAGGCAACCGACACAGTGAAGGTTCACTATGAGGGAAAACTCATCGACGGACAGGTTTTCGACAGCAGCATACAGCGCGGAGAGCCTATCGCTTTCCCACTCAACGGCGTCATTGCAGGATGGACAGAGGGCCTGCAGCTGATGAGCGAAGGAGCGAAATACAGATTCCACATACCATACCACCTCGCTTACGGCGAACATGGGGCAGGGGCGTCGATTCCGCCATACGCCACACTCATCTTCGACGTAGAACTGATTGAGGTGCAGTGACAAGAAAAGAAAACGAAGACAAAAACAAAAAACAAAACAAAAATAGCTTTAAGACAATGAAGAAAATCACAATCCTGGCTGTTTCAGCCATCGCGGCACTCGGATTCAGTGCCTGCGGAAACTCAACACCTAAGGCAGACCTCCAGACAGACCTCGACACAATGAGCTACGCCATCGGCATGGCACAGTCGAACGGGCTGTCGCAGTATCTCGTTGAACGAATGGGCGTGGACTCGACATACGTAGCAGACTTTATCAAAGGCCTGAACGAAGGAGTGTCGGCGGGAGACGACAAGAAGAAAGCCGCATATTATGCCGGCATACAAATCGGACAGCAAATCTCTAACCAGATGATCAAGGGCATCAACCACGAAATCTTCGGCGAGGATTCGACAAAGACCATCTCTCTCAAAAACTTCATGGCGGGCTTCGTCAGCGGATATACCGGCAAGGGCGGCCTCATGACAATGGAGCAGGCCGGCATGACAGCGCAGGCGAAGATGGAAGAGATAAAGGCGAAGAACATGGAAGAGCAGTTCGGCCCGAACAAGAAGGCAGGCGAAGTGTTCCTCGCTAAGAACAAGACTGCAAAAGACGTGAAGGTGCTCCCCTCTGGCGTGCAGTATAAAGTGATAAAAGAAGGAACAGGCGCCGTGCCTGCTGACACCTCTGCCGTGAAGGTACACTACGAGGGCAAACTCCTCGACGGAACAGTGTTCGACAGCTCATACAAACGCAACGAACCGACAACTCTGCGCGCCAACCAGGTGATAAAGGGATGGACAGAAGCACTCACACACATGCCGGTAGGCTCGGTGTGGGAGGTGTATATCCCGCAGGAACTCGCCTACGGATCGCGCGAGGCAGGACAGATTAAGCCTTTCTCTTGTCTGATATTCAAAATCGAACTCATCAGCATAGAAAAATGAAACGTACACTGATAGCATTGGCACTCGCCCTCGTGGCGAGTGCTTCTTTGTCAACAGCCCTGGCAAAGGAGAAGAAAAAGAAAAACGCGAAGACGGAAACGACGGTTCAGGCACAGCCCGTGAAGCTCTGCTCTCTCAACGACAGCGTCAGCTATGCCACTGGAAAACTGCTCACGCAGGGAATGATGGACTATGTCGTGTCGCAACTGAAACTCGACACCGCATACATGGCTGATTTCGTCAATGCACTGAAAGAGAACCTCAGCGCAGAAGACACGCCGCAGAACACAGCACGCAACGCAGGTATGCAAATCGCCCACCTCATACGGACAAGCATGCTGACACGCGTGTCGCAACAGTTCAGCGACGCCGGAATGCCACTCGACACTTGTCTGCTGAAAAGAGGATTCATCGACGCCGTCTCGAACGACACCACATGCTTCACCGTTGACGAAGCCATAAAGTTCCAGACGGGGGAGATGCGGAAACAGAAGGCTATGCAGGATGAGAAGAAACGCGCCGCCGGAAAGGCCTGGCTCGAAGAGAACGCTAAGCAGCCCGGCGTGCAGACCACAGTCTCCGGACTGCAGTACCGGGTAATAAAGCAAGGCGACGGACCCGTCGCTGCAGGCGACGAGAACGTCACGGTGAAATACGAAGGACGCCTCATCGACGGAACGGTGTTCGACAGCTCGTACAAACGCAACCCGCAGACCGTCACATTCAAACCCTCGCAGGTAATAAAAGGATGGACCGAGGCCCTGCACATGATGCCAGAAGGGTCGGAATGGGAAATCTATGTGCCGGAGAATATCGGATACGGAGAGCGCGCCATGGGCAATATACCGCCATTCTCTACACTCATCTTCAAAATGGAAATAGTGAAAGTGGAGAAGGACGAACCGGCTAAGACAGAGCAGGAGACAAAGGCGGGGGCAAAGAAGACAAACGCGAACAAAGCCGCTGCAAGGAAGACATCCGCAAAGAAATGACACGACACATGCCGACAAAAGATGCCGGACAGCATCAGAACAACATCTGAACAGCATCTGACGGCACGGGACAAGCCAACAGCAACAGGCAGGCATCGCACGCTAATGCGCGAAATGCCTGCCTGCCGCGCTTCTCGCGCAAGATGATGCAGCATGACGCGCCATAGCACGTGGCAGAGCGGAGAACGCCCGCAAATCTGCCAAAGGAAATGTATTGTAACTAAAAAAAGTTAAGAAAAAGCCTTTTTACGACCGCACATGCCTTTTTCCAAGCAAAAAGGTGTAACTTTGCATAACATACGTGCAGGGAGGAAATACACGCAGCGTATGCCGCGATGGTGGAATGGTAGACACTGGAGACTTAAAATCTCCTGGCCCGAAACGGCCGTGCGGGTTCGAGTCCCGCTCGCGGTACGCACCAATCACGAGGGCTGAATGCCCTGACATATACACTGACGCAAAAGCAGAAAGACAGGTAGTAGCCGTAAATATCGTATGTTATGGTTGCCGCCTGCTTCCGTTTCAGACAATGCCTTCCGATACAGCCAACGTCGGGAGATTGCCTCCATGACAGACAACGCAGAGCAGGGATGGGAAAACGCTGAACCTGCGTCAGAACATCACGAAACATTCAATTCTTTTTTTATACACCTTCATCTATGTTAAAGAAAATTATCCTACCAGTTGCAGCTACAGCACTTGTCGTTATGACATCATGTTCGGGCAAGCTCGGAGCCTTGTCAGCAGACAACTTCACCGTCGTCCCTAACCCAATGGAAACACAGGGCGGATATGTCCCCGTAACAATCAACGGCAATTTCCCCGAGAAGTATATGAAGAAAAAGGCGGTTGTCACTGTCACGCCAGAGCTGCGCGCCGCCGACGGCTCTGTCCTGCGCGGAGTGCCTGCCACTTTCCAAGGCGAGAAAGTGATGGGAAACAACCAGACAGTAAGCTATCTGCTCGGAGGACACTACGCAATGAAAGCGGAGTTCCCGTACAGCGACACATATCATAAGAGCGACCTCTATCTCACGTTCAACGCGTCGATAGGCAAGAAGAATGTAGAGGTGCCCGCTGTGAAAGTGGCTAACGGCATCATCGCCACATCTGAACTCTATCGCCTCGCAATGACACAGACTGGCGGATGCATCGCGCCAGACACTTTCCAGCGTGTACGCAAAGAACGCCAGGAAGCAAGCGTGAAGTTCCTCATCAACCAGGCGCAGCTCCGTCAAGGAGAACTGAAGAACAACTCAGTGAAGGAATTCCTCAACATGCTGCGCACCATCAACAACGAGAAAGAGGCATACGTCCTCTCTAACGTAGAGGTGAAGGCATACGCTTCGCCTGACGGCGGCGAGAAACTCAACGACAAACTCGCGGCAAAACGCCAGAGCGTCTCTGAAAACTATGTGAAGCAGCAGCTCAAGAAACTCAACGTCAGCACAAACGTAGGAGGACAATACACAGCTCAGGACTGGGAAGGCTTCAAACAGCTCGTCTCGGCAAGCAACATCCAGGACAAGGATGTCATCCTGCGAGTGCTCTCAATGTATCAGGACCCGGAAGAACGCGAACAGCAGATAAAGAACATGAGCGCCGGATTCCGCGAACTCGCCGACGGCATTCTGCCGGAACTGCGCCGCTCGCGCCTCATCATCAACTATGAGACAGTAGGACGCAGCGACGAGGAAATCATGCAGCAGTATAAGGACGACGCAGAGAAACTCTCAAACGACGAGCTGCTCTATGCCGCTATCCTCGAAGGCGTGGACAACGCCAAGGCAGAAGAGATATACAAAAAGACGGCGAAAATCTATCCTAACGACTACCGTGCTTACAACAACATCGCCGTACAGGAACTGAAGAAGGGCGACGTCAAGCTCGCCAAAGAATATCTTGACAAAGCCCTCTCGCTCTCGCCGAAAGCGGCAGAGCCAAAGGCTAACCTCGCCCTCATCGCACTCAAGAGCGGCAATGTGACCAAGGCGCAGGAGTATATCTCACAGGCTATCGGAGGCAACGACTACAACTTCGCGCTCGGCACATACAACATTGCCAAGGGTGACTACGCGGCAGCAGCCGACAACCTCAAAGGCATGAACAACAACATGGCAGCTCTCGCGCAAATCCTGAACAAGGATTACGAGAGCGCACGCGTCATCTTCAAGCAGATCGCTAACAACGGCGATGGCGTCACAGACTATCTCCGCGCAGTGATGAGCGCACGTCAGGGCAACTCCTACGCTGCCAACACTTATCTGAAAGACGCTATCTCAAAGAACGGCAAACTCGCTTTCTATGCTGAAGACGACCTCGAATTCAGCAAGATAAAGTAGAAGACGGGGCATCCCGAATGCCCATAACACATATTCTGATGAGGAACATCCTTATAGCGCTCACCCTGATTCTGGCGGCATGTGGACCTGACAACAGTCATATAAAACTCGACGGCCATTTGCTCAACCTGAATCAGGGTGAGTTCTTGGTTTACAGCACTGACGGCGCCATACAAGGCATCGACACAATCACTGTCATGGGCGGACGGTTTGAGTATGAACCCTTGTGCGAACATGAGGGGACTATAGTCATAACGATGCCAAACGGACAGGAAGTGCCGGTCTTTGTCAAGCCGGGGAAATCATATTCTGTATCTGGCGACGCGCAGAACCTGAAGCTGGTGAAAGTGAAAGGCGGCGAAGAGAACAAGCTGATGAACGAGTTCAGAGAGCAGGTGGCACAGGCCTCTCCCGACACCGTGCCCGCGGAAGCCATCGTGCAACTTGTGGAGAAGAACCCGGCATCGGCCGTGGGACTGTATCTCGTCACACGTCACATCATCCAGCGAAAGGGCGATTACGCCACCGCCTTGCGCCTGCTGGACAAAATGCTTGCGGCTGACAGCGAGAACACACGTGTGCAAGTGTTGCAGAACCAAGTCGGAGAGATGGCTCTCGTGATGAAGGGGAAGCCTCTGCCCGCATTCAACGCTGCTGATGTCAACGGGAAGACAGTGACAGAACGTGACTTGAAAACCGGCACGACAATCATTGCCACATACGCCGTGTGGGATTTTGAGAGCACCAACCAGGTGAGGAGAATCCGTGGCATCGATGCGGAGAAACAGAAGAAATGGCGGACCATAGCCATCTCTTTCGACCCGTATAAGAAGACAGCAAAAGACGCTCTCAGCATGTATGCTGACGACATATACATCATCTGCGACGAGAAGATGAGCGAGACACCGCTCGCACATAAGTTTGGCATGCTGCAGACCGGCGTGGTGATGATCGTGAGAGACGGCGTCATCGTCGAACGCTCACTCTATGGCGAACCGCTCTACAACTATCTCCGAAGCCTGTGAAACCTACGGCAGCCGGCACGGGATGTGCGTCCCGAGCCAGCTGCCGTTTGCTTTTATGCTGAATGACAGGAAATGACACAATGTCCGAGACTGAAAGAAAGGGCATGCAGTGACGGCAACGGGGACGAAGGGCAGGACTACTTTTGACTATATATTTATTCTTCCGGAAAAACTATGTTAGTAAAGACATATTGCGCGGCGGTCAACGGACTGCAGGTGACAACGGTGACAGTTGAAGTCAGCGCCGTCATGGGAGAGAAATTCTTCCTATCGGGACTGGCTGACGAGGCTGTGAGAGAATCACAGAGCCGTATATTCTCTGCCATCACCGTCAACGGGCTCCGCTATCCCGCAAAGCGTATCACCGTCAACCTCGCTCCTGCCGACCTGCGAAAAGAAGGGTCGGCATTCGACCTCCCTATTGCCATCGGCATTCTCGCGGCGGACGGACAGGTTGAAGAACGCCATCTCTCTGAGTATATGCTTGTCGGAGAACTTGGACTCGACGGACATCTCCAGCCCATAAAAGGCGCATTGCCAATAGCCATAAAGGCGCGCGCAGAGAAATTCAAGGGACTTATCGTTCCTAAACAGAACGAGCGTGAAGCGGCGGTCGTCAACAATCTCGACGTCTATGGCATGGAGAGCATCATTGATGTCATCAATTTCCTGACAGACAAGAGCGCGCCCGAGCCTGTCTTTGTCGATACACGGAAAGAGTTCTACTCGCAGCAATATGAGTTCGAACTTGACTATGCCGATGTCAAAGGTCAGGAATCCGTGAAACGTGCTTTTGAAGTGGCTGCAGCCGGAGGGCACAATCTCATCATGGTAGGGCCGCCGGGAAGCGGAAAGTCGATGATGGCAAAGCGCCTACCCTCAATCCTTCCGCCTCTCTCGCTTGCCGAAAGTCTTGAGACGACACAAATTCATTCAGTGGCGGGAAAACTGAACCGCGGCGTCTCGCTCATCTCAACACGCCCCTTCCGTGCGCCACACCACACAGTGTCGCAGGTGGCTCTTGTCGGCGGCGGGAGCAATCCCCAGCCAGGAGAGATATCACTGGCGCACAACGGTGTGCTCTTTGCCGACGAACTGCCGGAGTTCAACAAATCTACCCTCGAAGTCCTCCGACAGCCTCTCGAAGACCGGCATATCACTATCAGCCGTGCGAAATACACTATCGACTATCCCTGCTCGATAATGTTTGTCGCGTCAATGAATCCATGCCCTTGCGGATATTACGGCGATCCGACACACCATTGCGCCTGCACGCCGCATCAGATACAGCGCTACATGAACAAGATTTCCGGTCCGCTGCTCGACCGTATCGACATCCAATGCGAGATACAGCCTCTCCCGTTCAGCGATCTCTCGAAGGCGCAGCGCGGCGAACCGAGTGCCGCTATACGCGAGCGCGTCATCGCTGCACGCAAGATTCAGGAGAAACGCTTTGAGGGAGTGAAAGGCATATATTGCAATGCACAGATGACAGAGCGCATGATACATCAGTATGCACAGCCTGACGAAGAATCGCTCCACACCCTACGCCAGGCGATGGAGCGTCTCTCTCTCTCTGCCAGAGCCTACAGCCGCATACTGAAAGTGGCGCGTACCATAGCTGACCTTGAAGGTTCTGAGGCTGTAACCATGCCGCATATTGCCGAGGCGATAGGCTACCGCCAGCTCGACAGAGGCGACTGGGCAGAGCGTGGACTGTGATGCCAGCCTTGCTGCCACGTCTCTTTCGATAGAGCTGTGCCAGCTGCGCGAAATCATGCGCAATTTCTATTCTCCTTTGAAGGATTGCGACCCTCACCTTCAGTTTGTCTTCATCACCGGCATCACGAAATTCTCGCAGCTGAGTATCTTCAGCGAGCTGAACAACCTGAAGAACATCTCCATGCTGCCCGCCTTTGCCGCCGTATGCGGCATCAGCGAGGATGAGGTCCGCACGCAGATGCCGGCTTATGTCGAGGATAATGCCGCTTCACGAAACAGGACTTTTACTGAAGTTCTTGATTCTTTGAAGTCCCAATATGACGGT
>CALZMB010000091.1 GCA_945788485.1 uncultured bacterium
AGCAAGCACAAGAGACAACCGCTGGTCGGACATATTCCATATCATTGCAGCAGAACACTGTGCCTCGGTGTTGAACATCACCTTCCACCGTCCATTCTCCTTTCCTACGGTATATGTGATATAAGCTCTTTCGCGCAGACGAGGCTCACGAAGATGCCGGCGAAGCGTCTCATCGCCCAATGCAATAGTCATGGTCTCGCCTTCGGCATGGCTCATGCTCTTGTAAGCGCGTATAGAGTCCTGGCGCATGGTCTCCACGCCCTTCTCGTTTATGGTCTTGGCGAGAGCCTGCCGCATGTCGCCCTCAATCGCCCTTTCCGCACTGCGATAGCTCCCGTAGCTTGTCGCCAAGGCTGTGAGACACAGGGCAATAAATATCAATATCGGAAGTTTCTTCATATAATTCTATTCACAATACCCATTTCGTAGGGCAGTTATTTGGAATATTAAATACCAATTCTTACCTCACACAACGTTTCCCATTTCCAACTTGATTTTTTTGAATTTCTTTTCATCGAGATAAGAATTTTATTGGAGATGAGGATTTTTTCTTATAAAAGCACCCACATCCCCAACCTGTATTGCCCCCATCGCTGAAAGTAAGCTCAATGGAAAGAGGAGCCATGTATTTGCCGGTGTTATTGTCAAACTCATATACATGATTATTTCTTTTTCTTGTTGCCTGTCTGTATGATGTCTGCCGCCTGCTGCGCTTTCAGGTTCGCGAGTTCTGCCGACAGCCTTCTGTGCATGTGCAGTTGCCTGCCGTCTTGCCGCCTGAGTATGAGCGAGTCGTCAGAGAGGAATACGAAATCGAGTGTGTCGTATGTTGTCAGCACGCTTTTTGTGCCGGGGGATGCGGTGACGCTGTTGTCAGCCGTGTCCTTTACGCTTGTGAGTATGAGCTGCCCGTTGCGGCACCCCCAGTTGGTGTATCGTTTCACTTCCGGATATTCCACAGGGCTGTCGTCGTACAGGCTTGACTTGCTGATGACGTATCCGACTGGCGACGCGACACTCGAACGTTTCAGTGTGAAGCCGTATTCTCTCGGCACCATATACGCCTCTTTCAGCGAATCGGGAAGCTCTGCGAGCTTTCGCCTCAACGCCCTTGGCGAGAGTTTCGCCTTGTCTTTCCATACGGGGCGCACGGGATAGGTCCATGTGCCCTTCAGCTGGTCGAGATTGACCACCATCGTCGCCTCGGTTGTGTCTTCAGGGTTGAGGATTATGCCCACCCAGTCGCCGATGGACGGATTGCCTATTACATTTCCTGCTGCACGGGCAGTCTCGATGTTATAGGTGACGGGGTCGGCGCCGGTGGAGAAGGGCAGGAAGACGAGAACGGAATCTGTGGTGCCGTCGCACGTCAGTCCGTATATCATGCTGTCGGGAGACGAGGGGGCGTTCTCGGTTGCGGGTATGTCATCTGCCCGGTTCTGCCTGCAAGAGGAGGGGAAGAAGCAGAGCAGGATTGTCGCCAAGAGCAGGAGCGGTGTTTCTTTCATCATTGATTTATGTTCAGTATGTTTGTTTTTGTTCGTGAATGGTGCTTGACAGCTTTGTTTTCTTAAGAAACGTGTGCCTAATTCTTACATGATAGTGCAAAGTTATCAATAATTTCAAAAATAAAGTTGAATGATGCTTGTTTTTTTCTTTTTTTTTACTAATTTTGCCGCATGATACTTTATAGTTGACAAGTAATACAAGTTGACGAGTAATACAAGTTGACGAGTAGTTACAAGTTGTCATCTGCAATTATAAATCTTTTTGATTTATGAAAAGAAAAATACAGTTCAGTCTCGTCTATCGAGACATGTGGCAGAGCTCGGGTAAGTTTCAGCCACGCAAGGATCAGTTGGAGCGTATTGCCCCAGTAATCATCGAGATGGGTTGCTTCTCTCGTGTAGAGACGAATGGCGGAGCCTTTGAGCAGGTGAACCTTCTTGCCGGCGAGAATCCCAACGATGCTGTACGTGCTTTCTGCAAGCCTTTCAACGAGGCCGGCATAAAGACCCACATGCTCGACCGCGGATTGAACGCTTTGCGCATGTATCCTGTGCCAGACGATGTGCGCCGCCTGATGTATCGTGTGAAACATGCGCAGGGCGTTGACATCCCCCGAATCTTCTGCGGCTTGAACGACGAGCGCAACATCATTCCGTCAATACGCTGGGCCGCCGAAGCGGGCATGACGCCTCAGGCAACGCTGTGCATCACGTCGTCTCCCGTACACACCGTAGAGTATTATGCAGCGAAGGCCGACCTCTTTGTAGAGGCAGGCGCGACAGAAATCTGCCTGAAGGACATGGCCGGCATCGGACGCCCGCGTTTCCTCGGCAGACTGACGAAAGCGATAAAGGAGAAACATCCAGATGTCATCATAGAATATCACGGCCACACGGGTCCCGGACTGTCGATGGCAAGCGTCCTTGAGGTGTGCGAGAACGGCGCCGATGTCATTGACACCGCCATCGAACCGCTGTCATGGGGCAAGGTTCACCCGGACATCATCTCTGTGCGTGAGATGCTGGCAGATGCCGGCTTCGACGTGCCGGAGATAAACATGAACGCATATATGAAGGCGCGCACGTTGACACAGGAGTTCATAGACGACTGGCTGGGATATTTCATCAACCCGACGAACAAACACACCTCTTCGCTCCTGCTCGGCTGCGGACTGCCCGGCGGCATGATGGGTTCGATGATGGCAGACCTCGGCGGCATACAGGGCGTGATAAACAACCTGCGCAAGAAGAAGGGCGTGCCTGAGCTGACGACAGACGACATGCTGGTGGCTCTGTTCAACGAAGTGGAGTATGTTTGGCCGAAGGTCGGCTACCCGCCTCTCGTCACGCCATTCTCGCAGTATGTGAAGAACATCGCGCTCTTCAACCTCCTCACCATCGAGCAGGGCAAGGGCAGGTATGTGATGATGGACGATTCTGTATGGGGAATGATACTCGGCAAGAGCGGCAAGATACCCGGCACGATAGCCCCCGAACTTGTGGAGCTCGCCAAGCAGAAAGGTTACGAGTTTGTCGATGCAGACCCGCATACGTTCTATCCTGACGCTCTCGACAGCTTCCGCGAGGAGATGGCGAAGAACGGCTGGGACTGCGGCAAAGACGACGAAGAGCTGTTTGAGCTTGCCATGCACCCGGAACAGTACCGCAACTATAAGAGCGGCCAGGCGAAGAAGAATTTCCTCGCCGACCTCGACAAGGCAAAGGCAGCGCGCCTGCAGGCCAACGGACCGAAACTCTCGCCGGAAGAACTCTCTGCTTTCAAGCATGCAAAAGCTGACGCCGTAGTGGCGCCGGAGGCAGGACAGCTGTTCTATGAGATAAGAGGCGGAGCTGACGGCACTCCAGCCGTAGAGCCGGCGATAGGAAGGAAATATTCGGCAGACGAACTGCTATGCCATATCCTGACGCCTTGGGGCGAGATTGCCGATGTGCCGGCATGTCTCGGCGGCACCCTTGTTGACTTGAAAGTGAAGCAGGGCGGAAAAGTGCAGCGCGGAGCCGTCATCGCATGGATAGAACGTGCAGAATGAAAAGCCTTTACGGGTGACAACTCGTAACTCGTCAATTTGTCAACTCGTCAACTGAAAAAATCAAAATGATTGACTACGAAAGAATTATAGACTATTTCTATCCCGAGGCAGGAATGCTTCGGGATATTCTTTACACTCATAGCCGCTGTGTCGCAGAGTATGCCGTGGCGATAGTGGACGCAAAGCCGGAACTCCGCGCAGACCGTGATTTCGTTTATGCCGCAGCAATGCTTCATGACATCGGGATAAGAGAATGTGACGCTGACGGCATCTGCTGTTTCGGGCATCTGCCTTATATCTGCCATGGCGTGACGGGCGCAAAGATGTTGCGTGAGAACTACAGCAAATGGTTCAACGATGCATCGGACGCAGAACCGTATGCCCGTGTGTGTGAGCGACATACAGGTGTGGGGCTGACAAAGCGAATGATTACGGAACGCCATTTGCCACTGCCTCTGCAAGACTTTGTGCCGGAGACGCTGGAAGAAGAGATTGTCTGCTATGCCGACAAGTTCTTCTCTAAGACACGGCCTGCGGAACGTAAGCCTTTAGAGCGCGTGCTGAAATCTCTCTCTAAGTTCGGCGACGAGAATGTCAGGAAGTTCATGGCATGGCATGAGAAGTTCATGGGGTGAGCCAAAAACGTGGTGAAGAGGCTGCATCACAGTTTCGGGATGATGAAGGAAATATGTCAACCGTCAGCCCGAAGCGCCGTGAGCGTTGTATGCGAACAGGCAGCCGTGACGGCAAAAAGCCTGCCATGATATGAAAAATCTTGACAACGAGAAATATTGGTTTTAACATTTCGTAACGTCATTTACACCTCGCTCGGGTGTATTTTTTTTGTACTCAGGCAGCAGAATAGTCAAGGTTGCTTGCCAAAACAGTCAAAGTGAGGCGGCAAAAAAGTCAAGATGACGAGGCAAAACAGTCTTGATGAGCACCCGAAATTGAATGTTTTGGCGGCAGAAACAGCCTTTTTCAGTGCCGGAAACAGCATTGTTTGCTCTGTATTTTTATCTAACATACTGCAATTCAGTGTTTTGCGTAAACGCTGAAATAACGCGCTGTACGACAGCTTTTGCCTTTCAGAAATTCTACAGACGATTCTCGCGAGTTTGAAATCACAAGACATTGTGAATATTATCCCGAAAAGTGGAAGGATAAACAATACAAAAAAGCCGCTTAAAGCGCGGGATGAATATAAAGAAATTATAATTTTTTGTTGCAGGCAGACGTTATTAGGTTTTTTATTTGTAACTTTGCAAAATGATTGTGCGTATTGGGTGACAGTATCTGATGATGTTGTTTCGCAAAGGCAAAGTCAGATGCCCGCAAAGTGGATGTCATCCACGAAAGGGTGGTCAGGTAATGTGTAAGATAATAGATGAACAGAAGAACTGTCATATTTGTTTTCAGCTTCATGGTGATAGTCGCCTTGGCGAGCAGCAACAGGCTGCCGTTAGGTGAGGTGTTGCGCCATGCGGCAAGGATGTCGTTGCATTTTTCGGGTGACACGGTTGACAGTGTCGCCCGCGACAGCGTGCCGGCTGTCACGCCAGCCCCGCAAGAATTGGCTGACAGCGTTGTGGCAATGCTTGATTCCACGATGCCGCCTGCAGATAAGGTAACCATCTCTGAGGACGACTCACTCGCGCTCGCCATCCAGCGTCACAACAAAGCTGTGGATGACTCGTTGCGCCTCGACTCCATAAACCGGAGGAAGAAGAACGGCATTGACGCGCCCGTAGTGTATTCGGGAAACGATTCGCTCGTTTATATCGCATCGTCAAACACGGCGCATATCTTCGGCGACGCGAAGGTGGATTATGAGAACATGAAACTTGAATCAGAACGCATATACATGAGTCTCGATTCGAGCATCGTCCATGCAGAAGGCGTTACGGACACCGCCGGCGTGACGACGGGCACCCCCGTCTTCAATATGGGCAAGGACAAATATGAGAGCGACCGCATGTCGTTCAACTTCAAGACGAAGAAAGGCCTGATAAACAGTGTCTATACGCAGCAGGAAGACGGTTTCATGACAGCGCAGCTGTCGAAGCGTGACAGCTCGGGAGTGGTGTATATGCAGAAAGGCAGATACACCACATGCGACGACGAACACCCGGATTTCTACATCGCCCTGTCGCGGCTGAAGATGCGTCCCGGCAAGGATGTCGTCTTCGGGCCGGCACACCTCGTGGTGGCTGACGTGCCGTTGCCCCTCGCCATACCCTACGGCTTCTTCCCGTTCACAAGCAGCTATTCGTCGGGATTCATCATGCCGACCTACGGCGACGAGATGTCGCGAGGCTTCTATCTCCGCGACGGAGGCTACTATCTCGCCATCAGCGACAAGATGGACCTGAAGCTGCTCGGAGAGATATACACGAAAGGCTCGTGGGGATTGTCAGCAGCAAGCAACTACAAGAAACGCTACAAATACTCCGGCTCGTTCTATGCCTCGTATCTGAATACGAAAACAGGCGACAAAGGCTTGCCGGACTATGCCGAGGAGAAGAGCTTCAAGATACAGTGGACACACAGGCAGGACGCGAAGGCCAACCCGTACAACACGCTGCAAGCGAGCGTCAACTTTGCTACGACAAGCTACGAGCGCAGCAACTTGACATCAGCATACAACCCGCAGTCGATGACACAGAGCACACGAACATCTTCTGTCAGCTGGAGCACTAACTTCTCAAGCATAGGCATGTCGCTGTCGAGCACATTCAACCTCTCGCAGAATATGCGAGACTCTTCCATAAGCATCACGCTGCCCGACCTGAACATCTCCATCTCACGCTTCTATCCGCTGAAACGCAGGCACGCGGCAGGAAAAGAGCGATGGTACGAGAAGATATACATGAGCTATACGGGACATATCTCAAACTCCATAACGGCGAAAGAGGACGAGATTCTGCACAAGTCTCTCACGAAAGACTGGCGCAACGGATGGCAGCACACCATTCCAATCGGCGGCTCGTTCACGCTGTTCGACGTCGTCAATGTCACACCATCGTTCAACCTGAACGACCGTACGTATTTCACGAAAATAGACAAGTCGTGGGACGACGTGGCTAAGAAAGAGGTGGCAGACACCGTAAGCGGATTCTATAATGTATATAACTGGAACTTCAGCCTTCAGGCATCGACGCAGGTCTATGGCTTCTATGTCCCAAGCCGCAAGTTGTTCGGAGACAAGATACAGGCCATACGCCATGTCTTGAAACCCTCTGTCAGCTTCAGCTATGCGCCAGATTTCTCGGCACACAGATACGGCTTCTGGGATTCGTACCAGAAGACAGACGAAGAAGGCAATGTCACGCTTGTCGAATACTCGCCCTATTCAAGCATGCTGTACGGCACCGTGTCGCAAGGAAAGACGGGCAGCATCGCTGTCGATATAGGCAACAACCTCGAAATGAAGATAAAGTCTGACAAGGACACCACGGGGTTCAAGAAGATAAGTCTGATTGACGAGCTCGGGTTAGCGATGTCATACAATCTCGCCGCGAAAGAGCGTCCGCTCTCAGACCTTACGATGCGTCTGCGACTGAAGTGGTGGAAGAACTACACGTTCAACATGAACGCCGTCTTCGCCACCTACGCATACGAGCTGGACGATAACGGGAAGCCGTACGTCGGCACAAGGACGGAGTATAGCTACGGACGTTTCGGACGTTTTCAGGGAATGTCGCAGAACATCTCTTACACGCTGAACCCGGAGAAGATACGCAAACTCTTCGGACGGGGCGGTGACGATGAAGAGAACGACAAGAACAAGAAAAACGGCGACGGAGAAGAGGACGACGACGATATGGGCGTAGAGACAAATATCGACGAGAACCTGCAGCGCGGGCAGAATGCCGCACGGAAGACAAATGCCGGGAAGGCAGAGACAGACGAGGACGGATATATGTCTTTCTCTATGCCATGGTCGCTCACTTTCGGATATGGCATCACGATGAGAGAGAACACCAGCGGCGAGTTCAACACGAAGTCGATGCGATACCCGTACAAATTCACGCAGACGCTGAACATGTCAGGAAATATCCGCATCTCAGACGGGTGGAACATCTCTTTCTCATCAGGATATGACTTTGATTTCCACAAGCTCTCAATGACGACGGCGTCGCTCTCGCGCGACCTCCATTGTTTCAGCATGGCATGCTCCGTCGTGCTGGCTCCATATACATCATACAACTTCACTTTCCGCTGTAATGCCGCCACTCTGACGGATGCCCTGAAATATGACAAACGCAGCGGCATGTCAAATTCCGTGAAGTGGTATTGATGTCTCGCGAAAGGCAATAGCGACGCCTTGATGATGCCGGGACGATGCAGATGACACAGATGCAATAGAGGCGTCTGTGTCATTTGCGGATAAAGGATAACGACTACTGACGACGAAAAAAACAAATACAGGATGATACAAGATTTGGCACTCATACTGGTTGTGGCAGGCATAGTGACGCTTTTGTTCAAGAAACTGCGTCAGCCGCTTGTCCTGGGATATATCGTGGCGGGATTCCTTGTCTCGCCTCACATGCCCTATCTCATTTCAGTTGTGTCGAAAGACAACATACACGAATGGGCAGACATCGGCGTGATGTTCCTGCTCTTCTCTCTCGGCCTTGATTTCTCGTTCAAGAAGATACTGAATATGGGCGCGGCGCCCGTCATCGCAGCCCTTACGATAGTGATGTGCATGATGATGTCCGGCTACAGCGTAGGGCAGTTGTTCGGCTGGACACAGACAGACTGTATTTTCCTGGGCGGAATGTTGGCGATGTCTTCCACCACTATTATATATAAGGCTTTTGATGATCTCGGGCTGCGTCAGCAACGCTTCGCCTCGTTGGTGATGAGCGTCCTCATTCTCGAAGACATCCTCGCCATAGTGATGATGGTGATGCTGTCTGCCGTAGCGACAGGCGGCAGTCCTGACAGCGGCGAGATGCTCATGTCGATAGTGAAGATAGGCTTCTTCCTCATACTGTGGTTCGTGGTC
>CALZMB010000092.1 GCA_945788485.1 uncultured bacterium
TGGGTTATCCCGAGTGCTGCCGATATTATCTAAAGCGCATTTATAGAACCCACCTATATTTGTTTTATGTGGGTTCATTTCAGTTTTCTGCAACGACAGATGTGAGTTGTCCGTCAGCGAGTCGCGTGACGATTGTCTGTCCCGGTTTCATCATGCCGGCATGTTTCACCACTTTCCCGTTGCATGTCGTCATCGAATATCCGAGATTCAGTATGCGCTGCGGGTTGAGCATTTCTGTGCGCTGTTCGCATAGTTTCAGGTGTTGTTCGTGCAGTTCTATGCATCGTTGTGTCGCTTTCGGCAGTGTCATCTTCAACATTTCGAGTTGCCCAGAGTGCATCTGCAGGCATTTGTTTGCAGACAAGGCGATGTTCTGCGCGAGGTGTTTCAGGATTGTCTCTCCGCGTTCGATGATGAGTGTCGAGATGGCAGGCAGTTTCCCTTCAGCAGCTGTCACTCTCATATTTTCTTTTTCGAGACGTTGTCTGACCGCCATCGCAATGTGTGCCGACCATGTGTCGAGGCGTTGCCCCACCGTTTCGAGCCTGTCAACGAGCAATGCGGCAGCTGCCGTAGGTGTTTTCACCCTTGTGTGAGAAATCATGTCGAGAATGCTCTCGTCGCGTTCGTGTCCGATGCCAGTGATGATGGGCAGGGGAAAGTTAGCGACATTCTCGGCGAGTTGCAGCGTGTCGAAGCCGGAGAGGTCGGATGTCGCGCCTCCGCCTCGTATTATGACAACGCAGTCGAAGTCGTCTATGCGTGCGTAGATGCTGTCAAGCGCGGCGACAACCGTCTCTTCCACCTTCTCTCCCTGCATGATTGCGGGGAAGAGTTGTGTATAGAAAACATAGCCTTTCGGGTTGTCGTAGAGCTGCCGGCAGAAGTCTCCGTAGCCCGCCGCTGTCTCGCTTGACACCACGGCTATGCGTTGGCAGAAGGTGGGCAACGTGAGTTGTTTCTGCATTTCGAACACGCCTTCTGCCTTCAGCTGTTGTATTATCTCGTTGCGTCGGCGTGCCATGTCGCCGAGCGTGAACGTAGGGTCGATGTCAGTGACAATCCATGAGAATCCGTATGCCTCATGATATTGCGCATAGACTTTCAGCAAGACCTCCATTCCGGTTTTCAATCTCTGCCCTGTGACGCGTTCGAAATTTGCGCGGGCGGGCATCCAAGTGCTTGCCCAGCATTTGGCTTGCGCCCGTGCTATGGGTGTGTTGGCGGTGCCGTCTTTCTGCACGAGTTCGAGATAGAGATGTCCGCGGTGCTCGTTCGCATTCGCTATTTCCGCCTTCACCCAATATTCGTCGGGCATCGTCTCCTCTATCACGTCGCGCAGGAGATTGTTGAGTTCGTAGAGTGTGAGTATTGGGGACATAGTTTTTTAGTTGACGAGTGTTTTTTTAGTTTACAAGTGAACGAGTTGACAAGTTGATTATCTAAGTTGACAAGTTGACGAGTTGACGAGGTTTTCACGACAACAGGGACAACGTGGACAACATTGTTCGGATATGTTGCTCTACCGTTTGTCACACACAAGGTATGGGGTTGTCAGGGTGGTGTGCATAAAGCCTGGAGGGCTTTACTAAGCGAAGCGGTCGTAACCCTGGACATAGTCCAGGGACTCTAATGGCAGGACGACTGTCTGGAAGACAGTACCTTGTTATTTCTTTACTGGGGGGCGAGGTACTGCCTTCCAGGCAGCCGTATTGGCATCTTTTACCGGGGACCTTGTCCCCGGTTACGACCGCTTCGCTTAGTACAGCCTTCCAGGCTGGTCGTGACATATTCTTTATAGTATCCACTAATAATCACTTGATAGTCAACTTTGTTGGGCACTCACGAAACTTTAATCTTAATAACCATACATCGCTTTTGCGAAGTCGGGAATGCCGAAGCCGTAGATGTTATCCGGCGTGTTGCAGTTGTCCGCCGCCTTTCGCACGATGTCTATTATCTCTTTTGCCGTCTTGTTTGGGTGTGCCTGCCAGAGACAGGCTATGAGTCCTGCCACCTGCGGTGCGGCGAACGACGTGCCCATGTCGTTAAGTATGGAGCCTCGTCCTGACACCACCGCAGCGGGCGAGCCGTATGCCATGACATCCGGTTTCGTGCGGTTGTCAGCCGTGGGGCCTATGCTTGAGAAGGCGGCGTTCTTTCCGGCGGGCGTGACAGCCCCGACAGTGATTATGTCGCGGGCGTCGGCGGGGACGTTGATTTTCTTCCACGAACCCATACCCTCGTTGCCTGCGCTGCTGACCATCACTATCCCTTTCGACGCGAGCATCGACGCGGCGCGCGAGCAGACAGAGGTCATGCCGTCGAGTTCTGTATAACGGTGCGACATCTCCTTATGGTCGAACTCGCTGTATCCCACCGAGCTGGTGATGATATCCACCCCTGCCGAATCAGCCATCTCTGCTGCCGCCGCCCAGTAGTCTTCTTCCACGAGCTGCTCGCTTTCATTGTCTTCGCAGCGTATGAGCCAGTAGGCGGCATTCGGTGCAGTGCCGACATATCGTTCTTCTACGTTGAGAGCCATGGTTGACAACACTTTCGTTCCGTGATCGACGTTGCGGAACATCGTCTTCTTGTCTGCCGCCACGACATCCGCCGTGCCTGCGATGTTCACCATGTCGAACGCGGGGATGCGGTCAACGTTCATGAAGCCGCCGTCGAGCACGGCTATCGTCATCCCCTTACCCGTGTAGTTGCGTGCGTGCAGGCTCTCGCCGTTCATGGCATGTATCTGGCCGTATGCCACGCCGTATGCCGAGGTGCTCTCCATCCCCCACCCTCTCAGCTCCTTTCGTGCGGCGAGGCGTCCTTCCGACGGGGCGATGCTGTCAGGCGAAATCCACACGAGGCGTGTCTGGGCGACATAGGGCAGGCGCGCCACTGGCTTGAACGCAGACATGCTCTTCGCCTTCACGACAACCGTGTTGTTCCATTTGCTTTTCGTGACAATCTCCATCCCGCATTGCTGCAAGCCCATGATGTATGCGTCGCTGACGGGCAGGTCGGTCGAATCAACCTCTATGCACTGCCTCCTGCGTCTCTGCAGTGCTTTCGGCGAGAGGAAAGCCTCCGGCTTCTGCAGGTCAAAGGCATTCATCTGCTTGTCTCGCAGCGTCACCCTCATCATATAGCATTTCCCGCCGGGATAAGCTTTCTTGCGTGGCTTGGCGTCGTCTTGCGACATGGCGGAAGCGGTGACGCAGAGCAGAAGCAGGATGGTTGCAAATAGTCGGTTCATTCGTTCGGTTGTTTGTTTCTTTATGTTGGCAAGTGCTTTTTTCGGTTGACGAGTTGATTCTCTTAGTTGACGAGTAAACGAGTTGACAAGTTGACGAGTTGATAGTATTTGAGTGACGAGATTAATAAGCCAGTACATATAAGTTGTTTACTCGTCAACTTGTCAACTTGTCAACTAAGAGAAGCAACTTGTCAACTTGTTCTACTCGTCAACTCGTCAACTTGTTAACCAAGCATTTATGTTAGAATTGTGCAAAATTAATCAAAATTATCCGTAACAACACTCAAAATGAATATTTTTTTGTAATTTTGCAAAGAAAATCACTGTAAGCGTAGCGCATGGCGTCTCCTGCAACGCTAAATCGAAAGAATGATGCACTCAAAAGACAAAACGACATTAGAATTAGGCACACGCCCCGTCGGCAGTCTCCTCATGCAATATGCCTTGCCGGCAATCATCGCCATGGTGGCGAGTTCGCTCTACAACATGGTTGACTCTATCTTCATCGGGCAGGGCGTCGGTCCGTTAGCAATAGCGGGGCTTGCCATCACCTTCCCGTTCATGAACCTCACCGCAGCCTTCGGCGCCGCGATAGGCGTAGGCTCGTCAACGCTCATCAGCGTGCGTCTCGGACAGAAGCGATACGATGAGGCGCAGAACATCCTCGGCAACAACCTGACGCTGAACATCCTCGTCGGTGTGGTGTTCACCGTGGGCTGTCTGGCATTTCTCAACCCCATACTCACCTTCTTCGGCGGCACGGAAAAGACATTGCCCTACGCCCGCGAATACATGGAGATTATCCTTGCGGGCAATGTCATCACGCACCTCTATTTCGGCATGAACGCAGTGTTGCGCGCCGCCTCGAAGCCTCGCCACGCGATGTACGCCACGATGTTCACCGTGTTGATGAACACCGCGCTCGACCCGCTCTTCATCTACACCTTCGACCTTGGCATACGCGGCGCCGCCTACGCCACCATCCTCTCTCAATTGACGGCCCTGACATGGCAGTTGTGGCTGATGAGCGACAAGAAAGAGCTGCTGCATCTGCGGCGCGGCATCTACGCCCTGAAAGCGCGTCTTGTGCGCGACATCCTTAGCATCGGCATGTCGCCCTTCGCCATCAACGCCTGCGCCTGCATCGTCGTCATCTTCATCAACAACGCCCTGGTGCATTATGGCGGCGACCTCGCCGTCGGAGCCTACGGCATCGGCAACCGCCTCGTCTTCATCTTCCTCATGGTGAATATGGGCATCAACCAGGGCATGCAGCCTATCGTGGGCTACAACTACGGCGCGAAGAACTACAGCCGCATGATGAAAGCGGTGAACTATGCCATCATCGCCGCCACCGCCGTCACCACGACGGGCTGGCTCGTATGCGAAGTGTTCACCTCGCCCTGCATCTCACTCTTCACCACCGACCGCGAGCTGCACGACATCGCGGTACACGGTCTGCGCATCAACGCCGCCGTGCTGCCCGTGATAGGCTACCAGATGGTCATCATCAATTTCTTCCAGAGCATCGGCAAAGCAAAGATAAGCATCTTCCTCTCACTCTCCCGGCAGATGCTCATCCTCCTCCCTGCACTCGTCGTGCTGTCGCGTATGTTCGGCATCGACGGCGTGTGGGTCGCCATGCCTGTCAGCGACACCCTCGCAGCCATCATCGCCGCCTGGTTCATGATAGTCTATATGCGGCGCTTCAGAGTGAAGACCGACACGCTGTCAGGCAAGACAGAACTGGAGATGACAGAGCCGGAACACGACAAATTCCGCAGGACATACAGCTACTACGCCTCACGCAACGGCGCAACGCCGCGCGGCATGGCGCCCCAGGCAGGCGCATCGCAGATGATTGAAGAAGAGAATGCAGACTGAGACACGTCACATGACAACGACAAACAAGACAACATACACATCAATGAAAACAATCGTCATCACCGGCGGAGCAGGCTTCATAGGCTCGCATGTAGTCCGCCTCTTCGTAAAGAAATACCCCGAGTATCGCATCATCAATCTCGACAAACTCACCTACGCCGGCAACCTCGCCAACCTGAAAGACATCGAGGACAGCCCGAACTACCGGTTCGTCAAGATGGACATCTGCGATTTCGACGCCTTCCTCGCACTCATGCAAGAAGAGAAGGTTGACGGCATCATACACCTCGCGGCAGAGAGCCACGTCGATCGCAGCATAAAAGACCCCTTCACCTTCGCGCGCACCAATGTGATGGGCACACTCTCGCTCTTGCAGGCTGCAAAAATCTACTGGGAATCGCTGCCCGAGAAATACGAGGGAAAACGTTTCTACCATATCTCCACCGACGAGGTGTATGGCGCGCTTGAGCTTACAGAGCCGCAGGGCGTGCCCTCGCCGTTCACCACCACAGCCTCCAGCGCCACACATCACGCCGCCTACGGCAACGAGTTCTTCCTCGAAACGACGAAATACAACCCCCACTCGCCCTACTCCGCATCGAAAGCAAGCTCCGACCATTTCGTACGCGCATTCCACGACACCTACGGCATGCCGACCATCGTGACAAACTGCTCGAACAACTACGGCCCCTACCAGTTCCCGGAGAAGCTCATACCCCTCTTCATCAACAACATACGCCACCGCAAGCCGCTGCCCGTATATGGCAAAGGCGAGAATGTGCGCGACTGGCTCTTCGTAGAAGACCACGCACGCGCCATAGACCTCATCTTCCATAAAGGCACCGTAGCCGAGACATACAACATCGGCGGCTTCAACGAATGGAAGAACATCGACATCATAAAGGTCGTCATCAACACCGTCGATCGGCTGCTCGGACGCGAAGAAGGCGAAGACCTCAACCTCATCACATACGTCACCGACCGCCTCGGGCACGACGCGCGCTACGCCATCGACAGCCGCAAGCTGCAACGCGAACTGGGATGGGAGCCGTCGCTGCAGTTTGAAGAGGGCATAGAACGCACCGTACGATGGTATCTCGACAACGAAGAATGGATGGACAACATCACATCAGGCGAATACGAGAAATACTACGACAGCATGTACAAAGACAGATAAGGTGGGTTCTATAAATGCGCTTTAGATAATATCGGCAGCACTCGGGATAACCCAAGGCGAGCTTGGATCTCCTCTCGTTTGCACTATATTTGTCAGATTTTGAGATTGTTTTTTGGGGTTTATCGCCTTGTGGTTGATGCAAAAACCCGGTAGGGTGATGATGTGGATGGCTGAAAATATCTGAGCTCGCTCAAGGATTTTCAGACGGCTACATCATCATGGGCTCGAAGAGACCTTTTGCATCAAACACAAGGGGTTTATTTCTGTTTTTGTTTTTAAAGTTGACACAGGGTTCTGCTGGTGCCCCAAAAAGGAGATTCTGTAAAACCTGATTTATTGAACAGCCCTATATATAATTAAGGTATAAACACGCATGGCGGATAAAATAGTATCAGCCACAGGAGATTTCAGACGCACATGATACTATTTTGACCAACATTTTCTTTGAAATACCGCGTCTGATAGCCGCACGGACACTACCAAGACGATATTTCACGATTTTTTCACAGAATACATAAACCGCTATAAATCAGACATTTAAGAGTTTCTTTCCCTTCGGAGAGAGAAGAAAAACGGAGAAAATCAGCTGTTTTTCGCTGCAAGACAAGCAATTTTGTCATCCATTCTTGACTATTTCACACCCTCACTTTGACTATTTCATGCTCTTATCTTGACTGTTTCACATCACAAACCACTACTTCTTAGATGCCGGAGTGCATAAAACTGTGCCAAAGAAACGATTTTCGGGCATAAAAGAAGTGATTTCCAGAGATTTCAAGATGCGCAAAATAGTATCATCTCCAAGCCCCAATGACACTTTCAGCATCCAGAATCAGACGGGGCAGGAAGAGAAGACGGCAAACCCGCTCGGCGAATACAGAATTGAAGTTGCGCATGACGGCGACACACTTTCAGTTGCAGAGATATTCCTTTTTTACGACAACAGAGACAACAGAGGCAACGATGGCAATGTATAATTGATTTTTGCACTTTCTGCACTGCAATTGTACATTAAAAATTATACTTTATAAATTGAAAAACGTTGTCTCTGTTGTCGTGCAAACTTGAAAAAACACAATCAGCTCGCTGATTGTGAAATCAGGACACTAAGCCAGCGTGCTCAATTATCCTTCCACAAATTTTGCGACGCGAATGCTCACCTCATACAGCAAATACAAAGGTATCGTGACCAAAACGAGCGTCATCAAATCAGGCGGCGTGATGATGGCTGCCACAAGCATAATGATGAGAAATGAGTGTTTGCGATACTTCGACAACATCTCAGAAGAAATGAACCCGAGCTTTGTCAATGCGAAAGCAATTACAGGAAGCTGGAACACCACACCCATCAAAAGTGTCAGCGTCGTGAATGTACTCACATAAGAATCGAGCGTGATTGTGCTGTGCACCCTCTCCGCAACACTGTATGTCCCGAGAAACCTGAAAGAGATGGGGAACAAGACATAATAGCTCATCAGCACTCCGAGGATGAATAACAGATATACAACCACCACCACCTGCACCGAATATCTCTTCTCGTTCTCATACAATGCAGGCGAGACGAAACGGAACAACTCATACAAGATGTATGGTGAAGCACCGAGCAATCCCAGATATACAGATGTCGTGATGTGCGTCATGAACTGGCTTAACAAGTCTGTAGCAATCAAATCGACAGAGAACGGCTCAAAATGAAAGTCAATGCCCATAGCCGATGCCACATCCTCAATCCACAGGTATGTGGAGAACGTGTATTCGCTCGGCGCAAGCAGCAGCCGCCATGTCATATCCTTGAAACAGAATATCACCACGGCAATCGTGCCCGCAACAGCAATGATACGGAACAACATTCGGCGGAGCACCTCCAAGTGTCCGCCGAATGTCATCATGTCCTGACTACTCTCCTTTGACATCTTGTCGCTGTGTATCTTTTTTGTCATCGGGCAAGTCGCCGTGTTCCGTCTTTCCGTCTTCTGACGCATCGTCTGCCTGTCCGCTGTCAGATTCTTCCTTGATGTCGTTCACTCCTTTCTTAAACTCTCTTACGCCCTGACCAAGTCCACGCATCATCTCCGGAAGTTTCTTCCCTCCGAACAGCAATAGGGCAATACCACCGATAAGGAGTAATTCGGTGGTGCCGATAAATAGAAGTGTATTTTGCATTTATCCTTAATTCCGCAACACTTTGATTTAACTTTATTTATAAGTTCCTGAGCAACA
>CALZMB010000093.1 GCA_945788485.1 uncultured bacterium
CGCCGAATCGATGAACCGCATACTCCTCGCCCTACTCGCCAACAGCATGCACGCCATGATGAAGAAATATGCCGCCGCGCCCTACAAGCCGGAGGCTTCGCTGACCGTCAAGGAAAACGGCGACGAGGTGCAGATAACCGTGAGAGACAACGGCATCGGCATTGAAGACACCATAAAGCAGAAAGTCTTCGACCCCTTCTTCACCACGAAACCGACGGGAGAAGCGGCGGGAGTGGGACTATACCTTGTCAGAGAACTCGTGCAGGACCACCACGGACAAATCACTGTCGAGTCAGAGAAAAACGTCTTCTGCGAATTTGTCATCACACTCCCTGCATGCCATATTGGCGAAGAGGCGTAAACTTACCACTCCGTAAGCCTTCTCCATGGATTCACAGACCAGCGCGAAGCTATGCCAGCAAAACTGATGGGCCAGCCTGGAAGGCTGTACTAAGCGAAGCGGTCGTAACCCGGGACATGGTCCCGGGTGTAAAGTGACAGGACAACTGTCTGGAAGACAGTACCTTGTATTGGCAAAAACGTTGATGTGATTGTTTGGTACAGCCTTTCAGACAGCCGAATAAGCCCAACGACAAGTCTTCAAGCTTGTCATCGCTACGCAATCAAATGGCATGAGATAGTTCAAATAATAACATCAAACATCACCCCAAACAACCTATGACAGAACTTGAAACATTGCGCGAACAGCTGCGGCAGCAGCAGAAACTCGCTTCGCTCGGCATGCTCAGCGCCGGCATAGCACACGAGATACAGAATCCGCTCAACTTCGTCATCAATTTCTCGAAGATGTCGGAGAGAATACTCGCTGACATGAGAGACATCCTCGCCGACATGGAAGACGTGACTGACAAAGCGCCGCAAGAGGTGGCGGAACGCATGAAAGACATCGAAGAGAACATCGCCGAGATGAACGACATCGCCGACGACCTCACGACAAACATGCAGAAGATACGCGAACACGGAGAACGCGCCGTCAGCATAGTGCAGGGAATACTCCTCATCTCGCGAGGGAAAGAGGGCGAACGCCTGCCGACAGATGTGGCGCAGCTCGTACACGAATATGTCTGGCTCGCTTATCATGCCCAACGCGCAAACGACAAGTCGTTCAATATCTCCATACGCGAGAACTACCAGGACGCTATGCCGAAGATAATGGTCATACCGCAAGACCTCAGCCGCGCCGTGCTGAATGTCGTCAACAACGCCTGCTATGCCGTGAAAGAACGCTCGCTGAAAGCAAAAGAGGCGGGCGACGAGACATACAAGCCCTCTATCACCGTCACGGCAGCTGTGGAAGACGGCACGCTGCGCATCGCCGTCGCCGACAACGGGACGGGCATACCAGAGCATGTCAGACAGCAGCTCTTCCATTCAACCGTCACAACAAAGCCGATAGGGCAGGGCACGGGCCTCGGAATGCAGATAACACACGACATCATCGTCAACGCGCACAAGGGCGAGATACAGCTCGACACAACCGAAGGAGAAGGCACAACGTTCACTTTCTTAATCCCTGTAGTGTCATGAGAAAAACCATCTTCATGCTTTTCGCCATCTGCCTGCTGATGACCTGCTTCACGTCTCGCGCTGTCGCGCAGACGGGCGACAAGCCCGCCGCCGCTGAAGATATGCAGACTGGAGAGGCGGAGACAAGACGCGGAGAGAAGGAATATTTCCTCTATGCGGAAGCATACTACAACAACGGCGATTTCGAGAAAGCGAGGCTCTGCCTCCAGCAAGTGGTGAAATCGTCAGACACCATGCTGCGCGCCACCGCCTACCGCCTCCTCGCGATGTGCTATCTTGAGGAAGGCGACGTAGAAGGGGCGGAGAATGCGGTGAAGAGCCTGCTCGACGCAAACCCCTATTTCTCGCCGTCGTATATCGACCACCCCTTCCTTGTTGAACTGCTCGAACGCAACAGGCACCACGGAGCGACTATCGTCACCGCGTCGCAACAGGCAGAGAGTCTGGAAGAATCGCCTGTGCCAGTCACGCTCATAACATCTGAGATGCTGCGCAACATCGGCGCGCGGACTCTGAAAGAGGCTCTCGTCGCTTTCGTGCCGGGAATGACAGACATCGCCAGCAACGACGAGCAGAACATAGCGATGCGAGGCATCTACTCGTCGTATCAGGAAAAGATTCTCATCCTCCTCGACGGACACCGCCTCAACAGCTATTCCACCAACACAGCCACGCCGGATTTCTCCATGTCGTTGGAGAAAGTGAAGCAGATAGAGGTGCTGCGCGGACCCGCGTCATCCATCTACGGCGGCGTCGCGCTGACGGCTGTGGTCAACATCATCACCAAAGACGGAGCCGACATAAACGGGCTGAAGGTGAAGGCAGGTGTTGGAAACTACGGGCAGATAAAGGGAGACATACTCTTCGGAAAGACGTTCCGCGACATTGACGTGATGGCATGGGCGAGCATATACAACGCCGACGGGCAGAAATATCATCTCGGAGGCTCGGCGGCAGACCAGCCCTATTCCATCTTCCCTGTAGAAGGAGACGTGACAGTGGGCGGCTACAACCGCAAGCCGTCGTACGACATGGGCATCTCGCTCAGCTACGACCGCTTCTCCCTGCTGTACAACCGCCGCTTCTCGAAAACCGTCTCGCCCATGTCGCTGAGCATCGGCTTCACCCCGTATTCATACAACCTCTACCGCAAATGGAACGGCAACGCGCCGGGCAACGCCGTCAGCGCGCAGCACGCCGAACTGGCATACGCCGACAGCCATAAGGCCCTGTCGTGGCAGCTGAGGGCTTTCTACGACTCGCAGTGGCAGCAACGCTACCAGATAGCGGGCGACACCATCGCCGACCTCGGAGACCTTACGAACATTTATGTCAACGGACTGCCCGGAGCGTATGTGCGTATGGACCGCGGCGGAATGCAAGCCATATCGTGGGACGAGCACACCTGCGGCTTCAAGGCGCAGGCATCGTACGACTATACGTTCGGGAAACTCGGCAAAGGAACGCTGCTCGCAGGAGGAGAGTTCAACTCTTTCTCGCTCGACGACGCGCAATACATGGAGGGAAAAGACTTTGTCCTGCCCATCACGGCATACCGACCTGTAGCGTCGAACGATGAGGCGCAGGAGCATGACAAATACCTGCTGGCGGGACGGGAGAACTCTGCCGACGCTTTCGTGCAGGTAAAACAGAGGCTCGGAAAGCTGTTCGTGCTCAACATGGGCGGCAGATACGACTGGAAAGAACGACGCTCGGGGAAGACAGTGACAGAGCTGTCGCCGCGTTTCGCCCTCATCTACAACCACCGCCTCTTCAACGTGAAGGCGAGCTTCTCGCACTCGTTTGTCGATGCGCCATATTTCTACCGCAGCAACAACCTCGACGTGGAGTTCGGCTCCGAAGACCTTGAGCCGGAGCAGCTCAACTCGTTGCAGCTCTCTTTCCTCAGCGACGGGAAGCTCGTGAAAGGCCTTTTCGTCGATGCAGGCATATATTATAATGTGGCGGACAATGTCATCCTCTTCGACTTTACAAGGTCGTCGGCATACAATGCGGCTACGAAGAAATACTTCGGGTTTGAGTTCTTGAGCCGTTATGCAGCCGGACGCTTCTCATCAGAACTCAACATGACGGTGCAGAAACTGGTGTCGGGAAAAGGCGACTACTCATCATATTTCAAGCTCTACAACATCCCTGCCTGCCAAGTGAACGCCATCGTCGCCTACGAGGTGGCGAAGGGACTGAAGCTGCACGCCAACGCCAACTTCATGTCGAAGATGCAGACGGCATTCATCGACTATATGGCGGAAGACGAGAAAGAGATGCTGAGGCTGTTAGACGTGCCCTCGCGCTTCCTGCTCAATGTCGGAGCGTCGTGGCAGTGGAAGCGTCTGGAGCTTGACTTCAATGTGAACAATGTCCTCAACCACACCTACAAGCTCGGCGGCTCGTGCGTCGCGCCGCTGCATCAGCAGGGCTTGTGGCTCATGGGCAGCGTGGCTTATAAATTCTGAAACACACGAATGACGAACTACGAACATCTGCTGGCTGACAGGATAATACAGAACATACAGTCCAACCCCGCCAAGACGGCATACAAGACAGAGGGACAAGCGACGTCGTATGCAGAGATGGGAGCGATGGCTGTGAGAATCGCGTCGGCGCTGGCAGCGCACATCGGAGGCAAAAGAAGAGAGGGCGGCGCGCCGACACGCATCGGCATCTGCCTGCCGCGAGACTCACACTACGTCTCGTGCATAACAGCCGTCATGCTGCTGAACTGCTCTTATGTCCCCATCGACGTAAACACTCCCGCCGAACGCCGTGCGTATATCGAGCGCGACGCGGCGTTGTCTTTTGTCATAACAGAGCATAACATCGCCTCGCTGACGGCGGCGGAGCCCCTCGCGCTGCTTCCCTCATATCACTCCGCACATCATGAGGCGTATATGATCTACACCTCCGGCACTACAGGCAGGCCAAAGGGCGTGCCCATATCCTACAAGGCGTTGCACTCGTTCATGCAGACTGTCTGCCTGCCTGAGGTGTTCAACATCAGCGACAAGTCGGTTGTGCTGCAATATGCAAGCATCAATTTCGACGTCTCCGTGCTTGAGATATTCGCCTCGATATATCATTGCGCCACCTTGGTCATAGCCACCGACAGGGAGAAATACGACGTCGCGCTGCTGAGAAGACTGATGACCGACGAGCATGTCACTTTCTGTTTCATGCCGCCCTCGCTGCTCTCGCTCTTCCCCGACTTCGATTTCCCCGACATGGACACCATGGCGGCGGGCGGCGAGGCTATTCCACACAGCGTCACGTCGCGCATCGTCGGACACTGCACCTTCCGTTTCGTCAACGGCTACGGACCAACGGAGAGCACCGTCATCACTACAACGCACCATTTCCGCCGCGAAGAAGAATGGCGATGTATAGGACATGCCCTGCCCGGAGTGGTGTGCCATGTCCTCGGCAAGGACATGAAGAGGGTTAAACCCGGCGAGACGGGAGAGCTGATGATAGGCGGACAGCAACTCACGGAAGGCTACTGGAACCTGCCGGAGCTCAACGCCCGCGCTTTCTTCGACAACCCCTTCGCCGACACGCGCGAACAAGCGCCGCGGCTGTATCACAGCGGTGACCTCGTGCGCTTGAACGACGACGGCAGCTTCGACTTCCTCGGACGGCTTGATTCGCAGGTGAAACTGCATGGCTACAGGATTGAACTGGCAGAGATAACGGCATGTGTAGAACATCATCCGCTTGTCCGCAGGGCTTACACACGCATAGAGGAGACGGCGGGCGACAAACATCTTGTGGCGTACGTCTCTACAACGGGCGACGCGTCATCGTTCAAATCGGACATAGAAGAGATACGCCGCCATGCAGCAGAGCATCTGCCGCATTATATGATGCCGGCGTTCTGGAACTACGTCGCTGAGTTCTCGCTCAACATCAACGGCAAGATCGACCCATCGTCGCTGAAGAACAAGGCGTGGGACGATGTTCCCGAAAACGACCGCCCGCTCACCGACCGGGAGCAGATTCTGGTGAAAGAGGTTGCCGGACTGCTCGGGGCGTCGTCCGTGAACATCGATGCCGACCTCATAACCGACCTCGGGCTGACATCGCTGCAGCTCATGCGCATACCGCCCGATTTAGAGCCAGGCGGCTTCCATGTCACCATCGACGACATCTACACGCACCGCACCATACGCCGTATCGCGGAATCACACCTCTTCCGCATCTCGTTCTGGCTCTCCGACCCCGCAGAACATCCAGACCGCCCCGTCATGGTGTTCATCTCCGGACATCCGCATTTCGGATATTGCGAGCCGGTATGCTCGCGTTTCGCCGACAAGTATAACATATTTGTCATAGAGAGTTTCCACACCATCCTGAGCTTCCAGCCAACTCCGCTCAACATCCTCATACACCTTTATGAACTGATGATAGAGCCGATACGGCGCGAATACGGCGTCGCGGCATACATGGGCTATTGTCTCGGAGGCGAACATGCGCTGCTGCTTGCACACCGCCTGCATGGCGACGACGTGCAGAAGCCGCCGGTGGTGGTCATCGACGGCGAGGTGTGCCGCGACACCGACCCCGCGCATTATATCCCCCTCAACTTCCCGTCGTTCACCACAGAGCAGAACCGCCTGCGTGCCGAGATAGACAGGACGCTCATCGCCACCATGCCGACAGATTTCCACTACAAGGGCAGGGTGAAAGTCTTCCTTGCCGACACCTTCGCAGAGCAGCAGACAATCACGCCGGAAGAGCAGCCCACTGTCCCGCCCGAGCTGATGAGGCTCTACCGCCGGCGCTTCGATATGGTGCCCGCCATCTGGCGCAGAGAATATCCTTGGGCAGACATCTCGATGCTGCACGGCGAGCATTTCAATGTCATGCGCCTGCCGGAGACGATAGCTGCGATAGAATGCGAAAGCCTCCGCTTCCTCTCAGAAGACAGGCAGGCATAATGCCCGAAACGGCTGCAGGGTGGTTCTATAAACTACGGTGGTAATTTATAGAACCACCCTGCATATAAAAAGGACACGGGCAGAAGATACGTTTTGCATCTTCTGCCCGTGTCCTTTTGTCTTCTTCAGACAACAGTATGTTATTTTTCAGACAACAGTATGTTATTTTTCAGACAACAGTATGTTATTTTTCAGACATACATATTATAATATGCCGACATCTGTATCCTGTTCTTCAGACATCCGTCTGCCGTCCGTTGTCAGTCTCTGAGAATGAATTTCTCCACCACATGCGCCACGCCGTCCTCCTGATTTGAATATGTGATATAGTCGGCGGCATCCTGCACCTCGCGTGCGGCGTTAGCCATTGCCACTCCAAGTCCGGCATATTCTATCATCGAGAGGTCGTTGTAACCGTCGCCGACAGCAATGGCGGCTTCCCGTTCTATGCTGATGCGCTTCAGTAGGTTGTCGAGCGCGGCAGCCTTGTCGATGCCGGGAGGGACACATTCGAGGAAGAAGCCCGCGCTGCGGTATGCCGACAGCTTCCCTGCCATCTCCGCAGAAATCTTCTTCTCGAGATTGACGAGAATCTTCGGGTCGCCGACGATGAGGCATTTGTTGATGGGATAAATCACCTGTCCGGGGAAATCGTCGTAGCAGATGGTGGGCATCTTGTTGATAAACGCCTCGTGCATCACGTATTTGTTGCGTACGTTTGTCGCAGCGATGCTCTCGCCCTGATAGGTCAGAATCTCGCAGCCCGCGCCTTTTGCCGCCTCATGCAGGGCAGGCACCGTCTCGGGCGCAAGTTCCTGCTGTGCTATGACAGCCTTGTCTGACCAGCGGCAGATATGCCCGCCGTTGTATGCCATGACATACCCGCCGTAGCGTCCGATCTCCAGTTCGTCGGCGATAGAGCGGATGCCGTAGGTCGGGCGGCCCGATGCGAGAATCACTGTCACGCCCCGTTCCTGAGCCTTCATCAGTGCAGCCTTCGTCTTTGCCGTCACCTCCTTGGCGTCGTTTGTCAGTGTGCCGTCCAAATCCAGCACTATTGCTTTGTATTTTGTCATCATGCTGATTGTATGGAATGATAAATATACCTGCAAAAGTAACCATATTATTTGTTATGTGCAAGCATAATGCCCGATAATTTTCGTTTTAGAGGCTTCTTTGTTTCATATTGTAAGCTTTGTCGTCTTCTCAGCTTCCTTTTTGTATTTGACGCCTAACCTTGGCACAGCAGGAAGACGACATACGCCGCCATGACGACGAAGACGGACATGGCAGGCGACAGCCTTTCGCGGCGAGGTGCCTCGCCGTTCAGCCGGCGGTATGCCAAACGCCACAGCCAGTGAGAGACGAGAGCGGCAAACAGACCTACGCCGATGCCGGCAAGGATGTCGGTAGGGTAGTGTACGCCGAGATACAACCGCGTGTACATCTGTATCATCGCCCATACAGACATCATGAGGATGAAAGGCGTGTGGCGGTAGCGAAGCGCAAGGAAGGCCACCAGCCCCACGGTGTTTGCCGCATGACACGACGGCATGCCGTACCGCCCGCCCCGGTAGCCGTCAACGATATGCAGATGTTGGGAGAGAGGATTGTCTATCGCAGTGGGGCGAAGACGCTCCGCAAGCGGACGGATGATGCCGGCGCCCGCCTGGTCGGCTATCACTATGGTGAGGGCGATGCCTATGACGGCGAGCAGACCGTTCTTCCATCCCTCGCTGCGCATGATGCAGTAAGCCATCACAACATATAGCGGAATCCAGGTGAAACGGTAGGTCGTCGCCATGACAACACCGTCCCAATACTCGTTGTGAAGACCGTTGATAAGCAATAGCAATGTCTCGTCCATGATGTCTTAGTGTTTTTGACTGTATGTTAAGGTGGGTTCTATAAATGCGCTTTGTCAGATTTTGAGATTGTTTTTGAGGACAAATTGAAAGTTGGAGAGGGAGCGTAGCGGGCTACGTGACCGATACGACTTGCAATTTGAACCAAAA
>CALZMB010000094.1 GCA_945788485.1 uncultured bacterium
GTCAACTTTTCAACTCGTCAACTTTTCAACTCGTCAACTTTTCAACTCGTCAACTCGTCAATTTGTCAACTCATTTAACACCATACGTTAAAAAACGTTCACTGATGCGTTGGGGGAACGTTTGGCGTATTGTTTCACGCTGCGTTTCGTCGCATCTCTCGTATGGCTTTCTGTATCTTCGTTTCGCTTCTTCATTGCGTAACTGCTTGTAGGTGGAGACGATGATATTCTGCAATTGGAAATATGTGTCGTAGTCTGCTTGGCTGTCCACTACGACTTCTATGATGTGTTTGTCCTTTTTCTTTTTAATGAAAGGTATCAGGTGCGTGATAATTTCTTCTTTCGTGTATGTCGTGTCATTGACGGTGAATCTGTTGTCGGCAGTGAGACCTAACGTAATGACATTCTCTTTTGCTACATCAATAGACTGGACATCTTCTGTCGCTTCTTCTTTCGGCGGCAGAAGGCGTTGCAAACCTTTCTCCGAATCGAAAGATGTGGTGAGGAGGAAAAAGATGAGCAACATGAAGGATATGTCGGCTGTCGCGGTGGTGTTTAGCTTCGGGAAACGGCGGCGGAGCTTTCGGCGACCTTTTGTTCGTAATCGCATGATATGTGTTCTGTTTTGCTAAGTAGCGGACTGCTTGTCTGGTCGTGGTGTAGAGTCTTTGCGTTTATGTCGTGTCTTGCCGCGTTTCCTGTGCAGGATAAACATATCGCAAAACAGTTGGCGCAGAAGTGTTTTGCCTGCAAGACGTGCTGAATGGAATATGGAATATCCCATTGTGGCAATTGTGGATGAGAAGATGATGACGCTCGTCACAACCATCATGTTTGAGATGCGCAACCAGAAAGGGGCAGGGCTGTCGTCGTGTCCGGCACTTTCTGCGGTGACATCTGCCGTGATGTATGTGACGGCGAGCAGGGTCAGGAGCGTTAAGGTGATGACGATGATGATGGCACGCATCGGAATGCCATGCACTTTGCCCGATGTCTTGCCGACCATACGGATTTTTCTGTATATAGACCATATCGTGGCGGCAAGTGCAATGACAATGGCTATATACATTAATATAATGAGGATATCTACCATGAGAAAAGTGCTCTATTGATTTTTTGCTTTGCGTATTATCTCCATGAGATCGATGGAGGCCTGTTCCATCTGTGATGTGAGATGCTCGATGCGCGAGAGGATGAAGTTGTAGAAAAGCTGCAGTATGACGGCGGCAATAATGCCGAAGATGGTAGTGATGAGCGCCACTTTCATGCCGCCTGCGACGATTGTCGGACTGATGTCTCCTGACACTTCAATATCGTCGAAAGCCATGACCATGCCGATGACAGTGCCGAGGAAGCCCAATGACGGCGCGATGGCGATGAAAAGTGTAATCCATGTGCAGCCGTTCTCCAGTTTTCCCACTTCCATGTCTGCGAATGATGCTATGGTGCGGTCGATGTCCTCGGGATTCTCGTCTGAATGGTATAGCCCCTGCAGACAGATACTTGCCACCGGCCCGCGTGTGTTGCGGCACATGTCGATGGCCTCGTCTTTCTTCCCTTCAAGCACTTTTTTCTCCAATGCCGCAAGCAGTTTCTTTGTGTTGATGTCTGCGAGTGAAAGGTAAATGATGCGCTCAATGCAAAAGGTCAGGCCGATGATGAGCGTGATGGCCACAAACGACATGAATATTGGGTTGCCTTCGATAAACTTTTCTTTCAGCACTTCATGGAACGGCTCGCTCTCGGCTGCGATATCCTCTGCCTGGGCATATAGTGACGCCGGCATTGCAAAGAGGAAGAACAGGAGGTATGTTTTCATTTTACAGGACATATTGTATGTTATGTTTTTTGTTTATAAGGTGAAGTGTTTTATGCACAGGCTTATGTTTGTATCATTTCTTCTTCTTGGGCGGATGGGGTTTGCTTTTCCGCTTCCCGTTATGCTCCTTGTCACGTATGTTTTCGAGACGTCGGAGATGCGTCTTCGCTTTTTGATGTGAGGGCCATAGCCTCAGCGCTTTCTTATAGTTGGCTATCGCTGCGTCAGGCATACCCTCTACCTCACATTCACGTCCTAATATAACATATTCGGCGGACAGCTCTTTCATCATCTCCGCATTGGAAGATATTTCTGCCTTCAGCCTTTCAACTTCATTCTGCAATGCTGCGATGCGAGACAGCTTGCGTCTGATGAGTCTCATGGCAGACGGCTTCTCTATGTCATAGCGTTGGTGAATGGCGACAAAGAAATGTTTCAGCGCACTGTCCATATCGTTGCGGTCGAAAGCTTCGGCAGCAGACTTGTACTCTGTGTCTGCCATCGACTGTCGGATGGCAGTGTTGAGAGTGCTGCGGTCGTTGAACTGCCTGGCGAACGATTTTATTTCCGGCTTCACAAAGACATCGCTTGTTTTCAACGGGGCTGTTAAGGTTATGCCCTCAATGCTGCGACACCGCGAGAGCGCAACGTATGCCTGACCGCCGGCGAAAGCGCCGCCTGTGAAATCGATGTTCACTTTGTTGAAAGTGAGGCCTTGCGATTTGTGGACCGTTATTGCCCATGCCAAGCGTATCGGGAATTGCGTGAATGTCCCGAGCTCTTCTTCCTCGATCTTCTTTTCTGTTTCGTTGAACGTGTATCTGACGTTGGACCACACGACTGGTTCGACGATGTGTTCTTTACCGCTTTCAGTGACAACTGTCAGTTTGTCGTTGTCTTCCGGCAGGCGGGTGATGACCCCGAGCGTCCCGTTCACCCACCGGTGCTCTATGTCGTTCTTTATGAAAATGATCTGAGCGCCTTCCTTAAGTTCAAGATTGACAAGCGTGGGGAGCATCGTCTCCGGGAAATCGCCTTCTATCTTCCCGGCAAAGGTGGCAGGCTTGCCAGGCAGGAGCGCAAGGTTCTGCTGGTTGATATAGTCAACGCTATTTCTGCGTGTGGAGAGGGTGACGGACAGTTTCGCGCCTTTTTCAGCAGCGCCTTCTGCGTCGTGTATCTCCTCGTGTGCCACACGACTGTTGATTTTCTGCAAATCAGACTTCGTGAATTCTGACAGGCGGATGTTGTCGAGTATGTTGATGAAATCCGTGTCTTTCTGACGATATACTTTCGTCAGCTCAATGCATATCAGACGCATCTGCTGCCATACAAGAGCGGAGAAGAAAAAGGCTGACGGATAATACGGCTGCAGGAGCTTCTTGTCGTCGTCTGTCATGACGGGCTCAAGCTGGAAGACATCGCCTACGAGCAAGAGCTGCTTGCCGCCGAATGGCTGGCGCAGGTTGCGTGAATAGATGCGCAGCACCTTGTCTATGAAATCTATTATGTCGGCTCTCACCATCGATATCTCGTCAATTATGATAAGGTCGAGTTCGCGGATGAGCTTTATTTTCTCCGAGTCGTATTTCAGCGTGTTCCGGATGTTGCGTGTGCTGTATTGAATATCGTCAGGGAGTATGGGATGGAAAGGTATTCTGAAGAATGAGTGCAGTGTCTGTCCTCCAACGTTGATAGCTGCAATGCCGGTAGGTGCGAGAATGACATATTTCTTTTTGGTCGTCTCGGCGATGTGTTTCAGAAACGTCGATTTCCCTGTTCCTGCCTTTCCGGTCAGGAACAGGGAGTTGCTTGTACGCTCAACGACGCTGAGCGCATTCTGGAACATCTCGTTCGTATGGTCAATGTTTTCTTGCACTATAAGGTATGGCTTGTTGAAAGGCGGTGTCCTGATACACTGAAGAGTATCGTATTACAGGTCTTCGAGACGTATTGGCTGTTCCTTCAAGTCCTTCAGCTTCTCAGATGCGTCTTCTGTGGCTTTGATAGGATGTCCGTTCTCGTCGAACTCCATAATCTGCACATCTTCTTGCTGTATGCTGTCAACGTCGAGTGTATCTTTCTTGCGTTCGTAGTAGCTGTCGCAGATATACATGAACCTCTCGATGTCCGGGTCGTTCGGCTTGTCAAACTTGCCGTGATAGTGTTTGAACGCAGGGTCATGGAATACCGATTGCAGGAAATATCCGCAAATAGGCAATGCCGTCCTTGAGCCTTGTCCCAACGCGCCGGTGCGGAAATGTATGCACCGGTATTCGCCTCCTACCCATGCTCCTACCACGAGTTTCGGAGATACGCCCATGAACCATGCGTCGGAATGGTTGTTTGAGGTGCCGGTTTTCCCGCCGAACTCCGTGTCGCGCACATCACCTATATATCCCCATAACGACTGACTTGTGCCGCCTGGTTCTCTCATGCCTCCCTGAAGCAGCTGCTGCATGAAGAAAGCTGATTTGTAGGGCAGGACTTGTTTCCCGTCTGAAACGCCATAATACACCTCGTTGCCGTCACGATCGACAATGCGTGTGACAAGAACCGGAGAATGGTGTTTGCCGTTGTCTGCTACGGTGCAATAAGCGTCTGCCAGCTCTAACAGGTTGACGTCGCTTGAACCAAGTGCAAGGGCTGGGGTCTCCTCAAGCGGAGAAACGATGCCCATGTCATGTGCTGTCCGAGCGATGTTCCGGATTCCCATCTCTTGCCCTAATCTTACGGCAACAGAGTTTATGCTCTTTGCGAAGGCGGACTTCAGAGCCATCGAATCGCCTGTGAAATATCCGTTTGCGTTTGTCGGAGCCCATGTGACGTCTTTTTTCAGCTTCTGGTCATAGACCTGCATGGAGAAATATTCGTCACGACGTTTGTCGCAGGGTGTGAGGCCTTGGTTCATCGCTTCCGTATAGACGAAGAGTTTGAAAGTGGAGCCTGGCTGGCGCATCGCTGTCACTTTGTCATATTTCCAGTGGTTGAAATCAATATCGCCCACCCATGCCTTCACATGTCCGGTCTGAGGCTCCATGGCAATGAAGCCACAGTGCATGTAGCTCACCATATATCGAATGGAGTCCATGGTTGACAACTCCATCTCTATTTCACCTTTCTCATAGTCGAATAGCTTCACCTTGTGCGGCTTGTTCAGATAATGGAGAACAGAATCCGGCTCGTTTGGGAACTTTGCCTGCAAGGATTTGTAAACAGGTTGTTTCTGTGCGATGCCCTCGATGAAACCTTCTATCTCGCGATGCTTTTCGTCCTGCCACGGATGCTCTTTGCCCCAATGGTTCTTGAAGTTGCGTTGCACCTGTCTCATCTGTTTCAGTGCCGCCTCTTCGGCGTATTTCTGCATGCGTGTGTCGATTGTCGTGTATATCTTAAGTCCGTCAGTATAAAGGTCATAACCTTCTTCTTCGCACCATTCCTTAAGATGCTCTGCAACAGCGTTACGGAAATACTGGGCTTGTCCGTCGTAGTTGCTCTCTACGTTATAGTTGAGCGAGATGTCCATGAGTTTCAGGCTGTCGCAATCGTGTCTCGTGAGATCGTTGAGAGTCACCATGTTCTCGAGCACCTGGTTGCGGCGTGTCTTGGAGTTCTCCGGATTTGACAGCGGGTTGTAGAATGTCGTTGCCTTCAGCATGCCGACGAGCACGGCAGCCTCTTCTGTCTTCAGTTTCTGGGGCGTAGTGTTGAAATATGTCTTTGATGCCGTCTTTATTCCGAAAGAGTTTGAGCCGAAGTCAACTGTATTGGCATACATGGTGATAATCTCTTCCTTGGTATAGCATATCTCGAGTTTTGTAGCGAGAATCCACTCTTTTGACTTCATGACAAGCATCTTCACTCCAGGAATATGTCCCAGAAGTCCGGTGCTGTAGTTGGTTCGCATACGGAACATGTTCTTTGCCAGCTGCTGTGTTATGGTTGACGCTCCTCGTCCTCCACGTCCGATAACGGCATCTTTCACAGCTCCGAACAGTCCGATGGGGTCGATGCCCCAATGTCTGTAGAATCGCTCGTCCTCTGTGTCGATGAGGGCTCGCCAGAAGACAGGGTTCACTTCTTCGTATTTTACAGGTGTTCTGTTCTCGCTGAAGAATTTCCCTATCATCACATTGTCGGCGGAATATATTTCCGATGCCTCACTTGTCTTCGGATGGTTGATGTCGATGAAGCCCGGCGATTTTCCGAAGAGCCAGAAGAGGTTGATGTCAACGGCGCCGAGATATATGATGAGTGCAATGACAGCAGAGAGCAATGCCGTGAGCGCCTTGGCATACCAGGCTCTGCCGATGTACAGTGATTTATACCATTTCCATGTTTTTTTCAGCAACTGTGGTATATGTTTTATGAGATTCAAAATTCGTTTCATCTTGTATGCGTTTTTTTGTTTCTGTAAGATGCAAAGTTAGTCATTCTTTTTCTAATTCAAGTGAATTATCTATATATTTTATGATTTCTTTAATATCCGCCGGAGCGAACCATTTGATTGTCTTGTCACGTTTGAACCATGTTTCCTGCTTCCGCATATATCTCCGTGTATTCGACTGGATACGCCTTACTGCTTCTTCATAATCTGTTGTGCCGTCGAAATACTCAAACATTTCCTTGAATCCTACCGTGTTCAGCGAATTATGATGTCTGAGCGGATAAACTTTTCTTGCCTCTTCCGCCAGTCCCTCGTCCATCATCTTCAAGACGCGTTGGTTTATGCGTTCGTATATCTCCTCCCTTGGACGTGTCAGCCCGATTTTCAGGATATTGAAAGGACGTTCTTTTTTCGAGTGCGAGAGAAACGAAGAATATGGCTTGCCTGTCTGGTGACAAATCTCCAATGCGTGCAGAATACGCCGTGGGTTGTTGTGGTCTATATTTTGCCAGTGCAGAGGGTCAAGTTGCGACAGTTCCTTGTCCAGCGCGTCAAGTCCTTCTTCTGCCAGCCGTCGTTTCATCTCCTCGCGTATGTCGTCCCTTACGGTAGGGAGGTTGTCGATGCCGTTGCAGACAGCGTCTATGTACATCATTGAACCTCCAGAAAGCAGAAACGTGTTGTCTTTGCTCTTATCGACAAGTTTGCATACCGCCTCTTCGTACATCGATGCAGAGAAATATCCCTCCAACGGAAGTGTCCCGACAAAATGATGCCGCACCTTCAGCATCTGTTCTGCTGTAGGTGCGGCTGTACCTATTGGTATTGATTCGTAAAGTTGTCGTGAGTCGCAGTTGATTATCTCGCAATGCAGATACTGGGCTATGCTTATGCAAGCCTCTGTTTTCCCCACGCCTGTAGGTCCCAAAACGACAATTATGTTTTTCTTTTTTCTGTTATCTGATGATGCCACGCTGTGAGGTCTCGACAAAGTTGATGATATACTGTATCTCGGGTGTCACCTCAAGGTTTTCCTTGATCATCTCGACGCCTTCTTTCAGAATACCTTTAGAGTATAGCAACCGATAGGCTTCTCTGATGTTTGTGATGGTTTCGTTTGAGAATCCTCTTCTCCTCAACCCTACCAGGTTCAGTCCTGCGAAGCGTATCGGCTCCTTTCCGCATATCACGTATGGAGGGATGTCCTGACTTGTGCGGCTTCCGCCTTGCACCATGACATATCCGCCGATGTGGCAGAACTGGTGAATGAGCACCTCTGCGGAAATGATGGCACAGTCGTCAACAACCACTTCCCCGGCGAATTTTGTTGAATTGCCTATGATACAGTTGCTGCCGATGACGCAGTCGTGTGCCACATGCATGTTCTCCATCAGCAGGTTGTTAGAACCTACGATGGTGGTGCCTTTGCTTGCAGTGCCTCGTGAGATGGTTACATTCTCGCGTATCGAGTTGTTGTCTCCGATGATGCAGGTCGTCTCCTCTCCGCGGTATTTCAGGTCTTGTGGCTTCGTTGAGATACTTGTGCCCGGAAATATCTCGTTTCCTGACCCCATTCTTGTACCTTGGTTCAGCGTGACGGAATTCTGCATCACATTGTTGTCGCCTATGACAACGTCGGCGTCGATATAGCAGAAAGGACCGATAATGTTGTTGTCTCCCAATTTGGCATCCGGGTGGACGTATGCCATCGGACTGATAGTGTTTGCCATATTTTTGTGTATGTTAATGTCTCCTGTCCATTACAGTCTGTAATGGCAATCAGGATGTTGGGGTGAGTTTTATTTGTTCTTTACGATCTGTGCTGTGAATGTTGCTTCGCTGACCACCTTGTCTCCTACGAACATGTAGCCCTTCATTGACGAGATGCCATGTCTGACAGGTGCAAGCAACTCAACTCTGAACAACAGAGTATCGCCCGGCACGACTTTCTGTTTGAATTTCACATCATTGATGGCGAGGAAATAGGTTGACCATTTCTCTGGCTCTTCAAGTGTGTTGAGAATCAGCAGGCCGCCACATTGTGCCATAGCCTCAATCTGCAGAACGCCTGGCATGACTGGTTCTTGCGGGAAATGGCCTTGGAAGAACGGCTCGTTTGACGTGATGTTCTTTATGCCTACGATGGATGTCGGACCGAGTTCTATCACTTTGTCAACCAGCTGCATAGGGTATCTGTGTGGAAGCAGTTCTCTGATGCGGTTGACATCCATGATGGCTTCTTGGTTAGGGTCATAGATAGGAGCCTGCACCTCATGCTTCTTTATCTCTTTGCGCATGAGA